>PMXH01000338.1:3328-4911 GCA_003165855.1 Acidobacteriaceae bacterium
GACGGGCGCATTCGCCCGTCCAGGCCGAGCAAAGCTCGGCTCGCCTTCCACGCCCAAAGCCCCAGTCCTGTTCGACCGCAAGAATCTCTCGACCGCAATCTACTCTCGCGACGCCCTGATGCCCGGCAGGAAATACTCCGGCCCCGCCATCGTCACCGAATACAGCGCCACCACAGTCATCCCGCCCGGCAAGCATTTCCACCTAGACCCTGCCTCCAACCTGATTGTTACAATCCGATAAAAATCACCCCTCACACCTCATACTCGCCACTCGGTACTAGGTACTCGCAACTCCCTTCGCTACAATAAAGCCGTGAAACCAAGCATCTTCGTCGTCGAAGACGACCCGGATATCTCCCGCCTCGTTCGCCACCACCTGGAAAACGATGGATTCTCTGTCCGCGTCTATCCCAACGGCTCCACCGTCATCGCCGATGCCTCGCGCCAGCGTCCTGCGCTCTTCGTGCTCGATATCATGGTTCCCGGCAAAGACGGCCTCGAACTCTGCCGCACCGTCCGCCAAACGCCCGGCCTCGCTTCCGTGCCGGTGATTTTCCTCACCGCCAAGAGCAGCGAAGCCGACCGCGTCCTCGGTCTCGAGATCGGCGCCGACGACTACATCGCCAAGCCTTTCAGCCCGCGGGAACTCGTGGCCCGGGTCAAGGCCGTGCTCCGCCGCTTCGAGCGCCCGCTTCCGCCCAGCCCGCTCAAGGTCGGCGACATCGCCATCGACCCCTCTGCCATGACCCTCACCGTCCGCGGAGAGCTCGTCCCCACCACCGCCACCGAGTTTCGCTTGCTCGATTACTTCGCCCGCCACCTCGGCCGCGTTTTTTCCCGCGATCATCTGCTCGACTCCGTCTGGCGCGACACTTCCTACGTCACCCCCCGTTCGGTCGACGTTTACGTCCGCCGCATCCGCGAAAAAATCGAACCGGACCCTGAGAATCCGCGCTACCTTAAGACCGTGCGCGGCGCCGGCTANNGTCGTCATCCTCGCAGCCGCCGTAATCTTCGACGTCATGATCGGTGGCGCCTGGCAAGCTTCTCTGCGCACAGAGATCGAACGCAACCTCATCCAAAAAACCCAACTTCTCGCCCACCGCGTCGAAACCGACCGCGCCCACTCTCTCTCCGATATCGCCGCTCAGGAAGCGCAATCCGCGGGCGCTCGGGTCACTATCATCGATCCCACCGGCAAAGTCCTGGCCGATTCGGAGTCAAACCCCGTCAGCATGGAAAACCATGCCACACGCCCGGAATTCGTCGTCGCTCTCTCCGGTCGGATCGGCAGCAACGAGCGTCGCAGCGCCACCATCGGCATTCCTTTTCTATACGTAGCCGTTCCCGTCTCCGGCGGCGCGGTCCGCCTCGCCTATCCCCTCTCCGATGTGGAAGCCGTTTCCACGCAGCTTCGCCGCAGGCTGGCACTGGCCTCGTGCCTCGCGTTCGTCTTCGCCCTTCTCGTGGCCGCCATCGCGGCTCACTGGAGCGCTCGCCGCCTCGAGCGCATCGTCGACGTCGCCGCCCGCATTGCCGAAGGCGACCTCCAAGCCCGCATCCTCGAAACTTCGCCGGACGAA
>PMXH01000404.1 GCA_003165855.1 Acidobacteriaceae bacterium
CTGGCCACTGATCACTGGCCACTGTGCACCAACTTCGCCTCAGCTCTAGCTTCGTGCAGCACGTCGACGGGAACTTCTCTAAGCCTCACGTCAAACTGAAACATCGGAGTCTCAACCCCACGACCCCAGCGCGCCACTTCCCAGTGTGCGCGCACGAACTTCACGTCGGGATGCGCCGTCAGGTCGAGCAATAGCGGAGACTGTCCGCAATAAAACTTCTGCGGAAACGAGAGAACCGCTTTTGCACCCCAGGCCGCGCCGTCCGCCGAACCGTAGACGCTGATATCGAGCGACTCCTGCTCGATGATCTTCGTGATTTCGAGAGTCGCCAAAAATACGCGGCTGGCTGCGCCGCTCACCTCGACGGTGGGGCCGTCTCCCTTTGCGTTGACCGTGGTCTTTTCAGCAACAAGAAAGGTTTCAATCATAACGAGAGAATTCTACCAAAATCGGCGTTGTAGCCCCCGATCCTTCATTCCGACGGATGCGGCCCGGTAAATTCCGAGCAGCACGGCTTCTCCACCGGCTTGAACTCCATGAGCTCGATCCGCGAGAGATTGGGATCAAACAAGTTGAGCTGCCACTTCCCGTCCTTGCCCATCTGCGCCTTTTCCTCGCCGTGTGCTTTCCAACCGTGAGCTTCGAGAATGGCCTGCGCTTTCTTCATATCCACAACGCCCAGCGAGATGTGGTTCATCACACCGGTCAGCCGCAAATCAGGATGTTCGGGCTGGTTCAGCATATATTCCAGCCAGTCCGTGCCATCCGGAACTTGCATCGCGACCCAGTCGGTCTCAGTGGGCTTCATTCCTCCGTGCCAGTAGAGGCGAAATCCAAGCAGGTCGCGGTAGAAGTGATCTTCCGCGTCGCGGTTGTAAACCAGAAATCCCGCATGAATCATGTGCTGCGAAACCGCGGAATCAGGCGGCACGGCCGCTTTACCCTTGCCTCGCTCCACAAACTCGATGCGATGCCCTTCCGGGTCGGCCATGGCAAAGCTCAGACTATGCCCCGCATGTCCCTCGATCGCCGCCACCTTCACGCCTTTCGCAACCAGATACCTGCGCAGCGCGATGATGTTGTCGGTGGCGAAGGCCACGTGATCCATCCGGTCGGTCGCATTGGGATCGGGCGCGGCGCTGTAGCCAATCCACTGCCGGCCCACCATGTATCTCAGCAGCCCGCCAGACTCCACCGGCGCCGCGGAAGCCAGGCCGAGCGTGCCGCCGTAAAGCTTTTTTACTTCCTCCAGTTGAGTGGTGTAGAAGGAAACGTGATCAATCCCCGTGATGCGGGGCCTGTGGACAGGATGGGTTTGCGCGGGGGCACAAACTGCAAGGGCCCCGAAGGCAAGCAGGGAGAAGAGCTTTTTCATGACGTACCCGATTCTAGCGCGAGCCAGCCTTGGACGCTCAATTACCCGTTGCTAGAGTCGCTCCAGAAACTGCCGCAGCAGCCTGCCGGCTTCTTCCGGTTGCTCCCAGGGCGAGTAATGGCCGGCTTTCGGAATCACGCGCAACTGGCTGCCGGAAATATGCTGCCGCATCAGCTCGGCTTCATTCACGCCGGTCAGCATGTCTTCCTCTCCGGTTACGAGCAGCGTGGGCACATTGATGGTCTTCAATGTATCCACCGAGTCGGGACGCTCCGCCATGCCACGCTGAACTTGCGCCACGTCCTCGGGCGACATCTTTCTCATCATGTTCAACGCGCCAGCGACCAGGTCAGGCCGTGTTTCCCGCGTGCTCCTGCCCAGGAGCCGCGGAATCATGCTCTCGAAAAACGGCTCGGTGCCGCGTTCGAGGACGTCGTTCGCCGCCTGCAGCCGTCCAGTTCGGGCTTCCGCAGAGTCGGCAGGCGCTTTCGTATTGCAGAGACCGAGCGCCGCCACTCGACCCCGATGTCTTCGCCAGAACTCGAACAGCGCATATCCGCCAATCGACACTCCAACCAGCGGAGCGCGGCCGATATCGGCATCGTCCATCACACGGGCGAGGTCGGCTGCGTGTTTGTCCATTGTGGCCGGACCTTGGCCCACGCCGGAATCTCCATGGCCGCGCAGATCGGGAAGAATGACGCGGTAGCGCGTGGCCAGAACCTGAGCCACCGGCAGCCAAAATTCATGATTCGCGGGAAAAGGATGCAGCAGAACTACCGGCGGGCCCTCGCCCAGCACCCGAAAGAAGATCTCCGCGTCATCGCTCTTGATTTGGTGGGAGTCCATGCTCTGCATGCGCGAGATTCAATCACAAATGATCTGCATCCCGCTTTCAGGGGCCGTCAGATTACGAATTCGTCACGCGCTGTGCTCCTGCCGGCGCCGTCAGCAACAGCGGCTCTTCCGGCATCACGATCCAGGCGATGGGATAAGCGAGCAATCCTATACCCGTCATGAAGGATGCGAGCAACCACATCAGCCGGACTAAGACCACGTCAATATCAAAGTACTCGGCGAAACCCAGGCAGACGCCCGCAATCTTGCGTCCCTGCCGCGGCCGCACCAGCCGTTTGCGAGCTACCGACGCGCCCACGCGAATGCCGCAATAAGCACAAACCGCCGCATCGTCCTGAATCACTTTGCCGCAATAGTTGCAATACATAGCTGTGCCCTCAACCGCCCTCTACAAGACTGTACGTAAGTTTAGCCCGAAAGTTCCTTCCACTCCCGGTTCGTGCTAAAGTTTGGTCATGGAGATTAGGGTCAATGTTCCCGACGAACTGGCTACGCAGGCACAAGCGCGCGGCGTGCCGGTGAAGGTTTATGTCGAAGAACTTCTGGCCCATCAGTTGGCAGTAACCCCGGCTGGAGGCAGGCAATTGCGAACACCGGAACAGATTCGCGCTTGGCTCGATTCATTAGCGCAGTTCTCCGACAAGATTCCGCCGCTGCCCGACGCTATCTCCCGTGAATGGATATATCAGGACCACGACTAGATGGCCATCGCCGCGTGTTTAGTCGACACGAATATTCTGCTCCGTATAGCGAGGCGTTCCGATCCGCAACACAAAGTCATTGATGCCGCTTTCGCCAAATTGGCTTTAGAAGGCACAATTCTGCTCTACACGCACCAAAATATCGCCGAATTGTGGAACGTGATGACACGGCCCGTGACCCGCAATGGCTTTGGGTTGGCGGCAGCCGAGGCTGAACGCGAAGTCCGCGTGATCGAGGCCGGCATGAGCCTTTTGCCAGACAGCGAGGCTATCTATCGGGAGTGGCGCAGGATCGTCGTGTACTCGTTTTCCAGCCCGATCAGACGCCCCCTCACTCTCGATAGGCTTCCCGGATGTGCGCCCGAGCTGTTTCCGCAGGAGGAGTGCTGCCGTTTTCGGCTAGGACGGTCTGATACTTCTTCATCGCCAAATCGCGCTTCTGCAGCAGGTCGTACATTTCGCCGGCGGCGAGGTTGGCCTTCTGCAGCGTCTCCGGGTCGGCGTCCGGAGCTTCACTTACCAGTTCATACGCGGCCACGGCTCCGGCATAATCTTTCTGGCTGCGCAGTAGCTCACCCAAGCCCCAAGCCGCCATTTCATAGTGCAGGGCGCCATACTTCCCTTCCCGGCCGTTCTGCCACACTTTCCGATAGCCCGCCGCAGCCTCCTGCGCGTGGCCGCCTGCACGCTGCAGGTTCGCTTCCTCCAGCGGAAATAAATAATTCCTGGAATAACGTGCTGCCAAATCGTGCATGAGGACGCGCGCCTCGTCGAAGCGGTGCTCGCGCCGCAGGAACAGGCTCAGCACGACTCTCGCGTCGACGCTGTTTTCTCCCTTGCTATCGGCTACCTCGCGCAGGTATTCGAGACCTTTTTCTTTCGTCCCGCTCAGTCCCACCAGCGCCACTGCGGCCTTCACGCTCCAGGGCAGGCTGCCCATTACGTAATTGTGAGTGCCCACGACCAGTTTCGCGTCCACGTAGCGAGGATCGAGTTCGAGCACGCGTTCGTGGTCATGGCGCGCGCCCACAGCGTTGCGCAGAGCGGAGAACCAGGCTCGCTCCACCAGCGCCGTATACAGCGCAAACTGCGCCCGGGTAACGCCGCGGGCGTAGAGTGCGTCCACGTTGTTGGGATTCGCCTTGAGTTGCTGCTCTTCGAGGTTCTCGGCGCGCTCGACCAGTTGTTTGATCCGGTCCTTCACCTGGGGATCGGCGGTCCGGTGCGCCTGGCCGATGAAGCTGTCGTTGGCATATTCGCCGGTGTTCATTGCGCCCATGCGATAAAGCTCGCGCATCAGAACTGTGGTCAGAAGATGATTTACCGCGGAAGGATCGCTGGGCCGCCGATCCATGATCTTTTCAAACTCCTGGATTGAGCGGTCATAATCCAGGTTGTAGAAGTGGTCGAAGGCGGCATCGACCAGCGGATCGTGCTCGGCAGAAGCGGCTTGGGCTGGATTCGGGGTGCTTCCCGCTACAGCGTGGGTTTGAGCGTCGCCCCGCATCGACAGCAGCCAGAAGAAGACGAGGCATAACAGCGCTCTCTGTTGAACTAAGCGTTTCACCGATGTCAGGCTCGACTGCATCCCCACCGCTAACCCTGGAGTCTCTACTTTAACTGAAGTTCGTCAGAGCACGGGACGAACCAAAGGCGTCATCGGACACCGCCCGATAATTTAATGAAGATGCAGTGGTTCGGCTCTATAATCCCCGCAGTTAAAGGGTCAAAACTAAGGTACCGGGGCAAGTTTACCCGAACCTGCGGGTAATTATTGCGCGCAGCCCCTTGGACTCAGGATACGAAGCGTCGCAAGTACTTGACTTGGAAATACCTTAGTGCCGAGCACACTTTGGCTGTCGGGTTGCTTTGCTGAGCCTAACGTTCTAGGTATGGCTGAAGTAGTTCAAGACACGCAACAGGAGTTTTGGCGGTCTCCGACCGTGCTCGAACCGGCGATGGAGGCTGCGCTCCTGGTTGCGTCCCAGGAAATGTCACAGGCTTGTGCGGACTGCGGCACCGAGTTCATGATCGGCGCCAGGTTTTGCCATACTTGCGGCCAACCCCGTCTCCCACTCGTAACTCGTGAATCGGACGCTGCGGCGATGGCTGGCCTGTGGACTTGCAACATGGCTTGGGTACGGGCCGGCGCAGGCGTAGTAGCCGCTTCCTGGCGCAAGGTTTCCTTCCCAGACTGGCTGCACTATTTGCACTTCCATGAGATCAAGCGCTGGATAGGTCTTCCGACGGCGGCGCTGATCGCTTTCATCATCGGCTTGGGCTGCGTCGCCGGAGCCATTGGTGTCAGCCTCTTCTATCGAGCGTCGAATCTCGCGGAGTTCCAGGCGATCCAGATGTGGCGAATCGAATGGCTCCTTGCCGCCACCGCGTCGTTTGTGGCCGGAATCCTGCTGAAGAAACCCTCCGACAGCCAGTAGACCTGGCGTCCAGCTGGCTATCCCAAGCGCCTTTCGCCCTCGATCATCAACCCTGCGATCTATGATTCGCTTCCCGAGCTCGCCGTGCGCCGCTGCTGGTGCATGCGGTAGAGATGATGGACGGGGCTGGTTCCTCGTCCCAAGGGATGACCCGCGGCAATCGCCGCCGTCACGTACGTCTTGGCCAGCAAGGTGGCTTCGGCCAATCCGCGATCCAGCGCCAAATGGCAAGCCATCGCCGTAGCGAAAGCGCAGCCTGTCCCATGCGTGGAATTCGAGCGCTGCCGTTCCGCCTTGAAGACTTCCTGCTGTACTCCGCTCTTCGTCGTGAAGCTCAACAAATCAATGGCCTTCTCCAGATGCCCGCCGGTAATCACCACGGCGGCCGAACCCATCTGATGCAGCTTTTCGGCCGCAACTCGCATTTCGTCGAGATCGTTCACCTTCAGGCCCGTAAGGATGGCCGCCTCGTCCACATTCGGCGTAATTACGTCGGCGAGAGGCAGGAGTCTATCGATGAGCAGCCTGATTCCGGCGGCATCGAGCAGTTCCGCCCCGGAAGACGATTTGAGGATCGGATCCAGAACCACATTCGGGAACCTACTGGGCGACCCAGCCTTGCCCGCCTGGCTCAGAAAATCCACCACCGCCTTCACCACCTTCCCCGTCCCCAGCATGCCGATGTGCACCGCCGCGATTGGGATGTCGGTTGCAAGTTCTTGCAAGGTCTCGGTCACCAGCGTCGGATCGGCCGCTTCCACTCGGCGAACTCCAGCCGTCGACTGCACGGTCATGGCGGTTATGCAGGCTACTCCATAGCAGCCGTGCGCCGCGATCGTCTTTATATCGGCCGTCACCCCTGCCCCCGACGAGGGGTCAAAGCCGGCGATGGTCAGTACGACAGTTGGTTTATCAGACATTGGTCCAGCTATAGTCCAGCCCGCATCCGGAACAAAACGTCGAAAATTTTCTCTCTGCGGGCTATGCCCGTTGTACCTAAAATGCTGCGAATAAACAACTTAGAAAGGATTTACTCGTAAGTAACTGAATCCATTGGAGATGAAAATAGTTCTCTGGGTACGGGATCTCGCGCAGTTACTACTATGTAAACACTTAAGTCTATTGTTTTGATGGATATGTTCACCATTTCTCATGATTAACAACAAGTTACGTGAGATATCGATTACTACCACGTCACCATAGTCCACTCACTTTCGGATTGACAAGCCCCCGGAACCCCTCTACGATTTACAAACCATTAACCAAACAGCCTAGCTAGGACGACTTTTTGAGATGCGAGGAAAACTGAATGCGACGACGTATAACTCATGGACTGATGATCGGTCTATTGATCATCGGCCTGAGAGCAGCTCAGGGCCCGAACAACTCGGAGGCCAGTTCAGCTCCAAGTAGATCAGCCCCAATCAAACCCGAAATCCGAAAGCCGACCGCCAAGGCCCAGCCGTATCAAGTTGGTACAGCTTCTTGGTACGGTCAGGATTTCGTCGGTAAACCCACGGCCAGCGGCGAAGACTACGACATGTTCGACATGACCGCCGCCCATCCTACTCTTCCTTTGGGAAGTTACGTGCGAGTCACCAACCTGCGCAACGGACGGGCCGTCGTGGTCAAAGTCAACGACCGGGGTCCCATCGTACCCGGCCGCATTATCGACCTGTCCTACGGCGCCGCCCAAACCCTGCAATTCGAAAAACGCGGCTTGCAGCGGGTTCGCCTGGATCTGGTGAAGCCCCGGACTCAGCATCGGCAAGTTTACGAGACCGTGGCCTTCAACCATCCCATGGCGGAACTCAAATAACCGCGCTACACTGCTAGGGATGGAGGCAGCTCTGCCCTACCGCATCCCTGGCAGCGATCACCGGGAAAACCATCCCCAAAATCAGAATAGTGACCCGCGCCAAAAGCTGATTGTCGCGCTCGACGTGTCCACGGCGGCAGCCGCCCAGAAGATCGTGGCGGCCGTCGGCGACTCGGCCTTCACCTATAAAGTCGGCATGCAGCTCTACACCGCCGAAGGCCCGCAGGTCGTACGCGATCTGGTGGCCTCCGGCCGCCGCGTCTTTCTCGACCTCAAGTACCACGACATCCCCCACACCGTAGCCTCGGCGGTACACGAAGCCGCCCAGCTCGGGGTGAGCATGCTGACCGTACACGCGGCAGGCAGCGGCAAAATGCTGCGCGCGGCCGCAGACTCCGCCCGCGCCGCCAACCCGGATTTGATTGTGCTGGGCGTAACCGTGCTCACCAGCCTCGACGAACATGATCTGGAAAAAGTTGGATTTCGCGGAACCGTGCGGGATGAAGTGCTGCGCTTGTCCGCACTGGCGCTGGCCAGCGGATGCAACGGCATCGTCACCTCCGCCCGCGAAGCTTCCGTCGTGCGCGCCGAACTCGGACACGATTTCGCCATCGTAACTCCCGGCGTCCGCCCCGCCGGCAGCGCCCACGCAGACCAAATGCGCGTGGTCACCCCTGCGGGAGCGATAGCCGCCGGTGCAAGCCACATCGTCGTCGGACGGCCCATCACCGAAGCGGATGATCCGGCGGCCGCGGCTCGGGCGTTTCTGGACGAGATCAACTCCTAAGATTGCGAAGGTGCTCATGTGGGGACAGCTTCCCCGAGCCCGCCCTGAGCGGAGTCGAAGGGGCTGTCCAGTCGAGCGTAGCTCGAAAGCTCCTTTCGTGAAGGCCGCCAAGCCAAGACGCTAACCCGCTCCTAGACCTTTAATCACGAATCATTTCAGCAGCCCCCTCAGCACCGCCACCTCCGCCGCAATCCCGGTATGCAGCGCCGGATCCACATCCGGCGCGAACAGCGGTGAGTGATTCGACGGCAGCGTCGTCCCCGCCGCCTTGGCCTGCGCGAACTTCTCCGGGTCCGCTCCTCCCAGACTGAAGTAAAAACCCGGAATCCCCTGTTCGGTGAAGTATGAGAAATCCTCCGACGGCGTGATCGGCTCAGTGATCACAATATTCTCCCTTCCCAATGCCGCCTCCAGCACCTCACGCAGCCGCTTCGCCAGCGCAGGATCGTTGTACACCAGGTCCGTCCCTTCATAGTGATCGATCAACGGCGGACGCGGCGCCCCCGCCGCCTCGGCTTCGGCCTTGGTGATCCGCGCAATCGCGGCCAGCACTTGCTGCCGCACTTCCGTCTTCCTTGTGCGCACCGTCAGCCCCAGCTCGGCATGGTCCGGAATAATGTTGTTCTTGGTGCCCGCCTGAATATAGCCAACCGTGACCACCGCCATTTCCCCCGGCTTCACTTCGCGCGAAACGATAGTCTGCAGCGCGAGAATGGTTCGCGCCGCAATCACAATCGGATCGACCGCCGTCTGCGGTGCCGATCCATGGCCGCCCGTGCCATAAATCGTGGTCTTTAGCGAATCCGCATTCGTGTTGTAAACACCGGGCGTGATACCCACCGCTCCCGCGGGAAGTTCGTTGTCCACGTGCAACGCCACAACCACGTCAGGCTTGGGAAAGCGCTTGAACAGGCCGTCTTCGAGCATCCCCTTGGCTCCGCCAATCGTCTCCTCCGCCGGCTGGCCAATCAGCATCAGAGTGCCGTGCCAGGTGTCTTTGCTGTGCGCCATGATCGTAGCCGTAGCCACGATCGCCGCCATGTGCAGATCATGTCCGCAGGCATGCGCGACCGGAACATCCCGGCCGGCATCGTCCTTGCTGTGGACCTTGCTCGCGTAAGCCAGACCTGTCTTCTCCTCCACCGGCAGTGCATCAAGTTCAGTTCGAAGCATCACCGTCGGCCCTGCCCCGTTCTTCAAGATCGCGACCACGCCAGTTCCGCCCACGTGTTCCGTCACCTCATACCCGGCATCGCGCAACCGACCGGCCAGCTTCGCCGCCGTGTGGATTTCGTGCGACGACAGTTCCGGGTTCTCATGCAAATTCAGGTACAGCGCGTGCGCCTCGGGATAGACAGCCTCGACTTCCTTGGACGCAGGAACCTGCGCATACGCCGAACCAACCAGAACCGCAAGCAGCAAAAGTCTCCCCTGTTTCATAGTCCACGGATCATACCCGGCGTCATCTTCGGTGTAAACATTTCCGCCAGGAATCCCCCGTGTTGCCATTGCCCACCGGGTGTACAATCGCGTTAGATAGCACTGGGTTGCACCGCTTCGTTGGCAAGCCTGAGGTGCTCATGAACGTCCACATTAGTTATCGCCTTCATAAAACTCCCGCCGTAGAAAAAGACATCCAACACCAGATCGACAAACTGCAGAAACGGCTGCAAGTCTTCCGTCCTGACCTGATTCATTTGAAAGGCACAGTCGAAGAACTCTCCCCGCGCGAGGGCACAAGCGTTTCGCTCAACCTGCGCTTGCCTTCCGGACAGATGGCAGTCCAGGCCAAAGCCTCAACCGCCGCCGCCGCGGTGAAAAGTGCATTCGAAGACTTGCTGCAGCAAGTCAACAAACATAAGGAACTGTTGCGCTCCACCCACAAGTGGCCGCGCCGGAGGAATGAGGCATCGGAACGCCACAACGCTTCCGTCCCCTTCGAGCAGACTCTGGCCGCGGTATTTCCAGCTACGGTTTCCGCCGACGACGTGCGTTCGTATGTCAACGTGAATCTTTCGCGCCTGGAACGCTTTGTGGAGCGCGAAATCTATTTTCGCGAAACCTCCGACCAGGTAGCGCCCGAGTCGATCAGCAAGGAAGAAGTGATTGACGAAACCATCGCCGCCGCCCTCGATGAGAGTCAGGAGAAGCCTGAGCGTCTTGCCCTCGAACCCTGGCTCTACCGCCTGGCTCTGAATGCGCTCGATCAGCTCTCTCGTCCCGAAGGCACCAACGGCAGCGCCGTGCGCCTGGAAGAGTCGGCCCGCAAGCAAAACGTCCGGGCCAGCGACGAGCCTGAACTGCAATTCTATCAGCCTGATGAGGCCATTACAGAAGAGACAATTATCGCTGACGACCGCGTGGCCACGCCCGAACAGATCGTCGGTTCGGACGAGATGATGCACCTCATCGCCTCCGCTCTGCTCGATGTCACCCCTGCCCAGCGCGAGGCCTTCATCCTGCACGCGGTCGAAGGTTTCGGCGTCGACGAAATCTCCG
>PMXH01000383.1 GCA_003165855.1 Acidobacteriaceae bacterium
GTGATGAACGCCTGCGGATCGTACCCGGCGCGATACATGTACTCGACCCCGAGATAGTCGGCTTCCGCTTCGAACCCGCGCGAAAACTTCAGAATGCCCATCATGGCCGCTGGTCCGGCGGCTTCGTACGCTCCATAGCCAATGCCGCCGCCCACGAATATCAGAGGAATGGTCGCCAGTTGCATCAGCGTGTAGCGAGTCTGCTCGCGGGCCACGTGGCATGCCGCCACATGCGCGATTTCGTGAGCCATTACGCCCGCCATCTCGGCTTCTTCGTCAGCTGCCAGGATCAGCCCCGAGTTCACGTAAAAGAACCCGCCCGGAAGCGCCATGGCGTTCACCACGTCGGAGTCGATCACCTTGATGGTAAACGGCACTTGTGCGTCCGAGTTCCGCACCAGGTTCTGCCCAATGCGGTTGACGTACTCCGTGACCACGGGATCATTCACCAGCTTGATTTGCGATTCAATCTGCTGGGCATAACCCCGGCCCATCGCCACTTGCCTTTCAACGCTGTACCAGTTGCCCACCCCGCGACCACACCCCACGTTGCGGTTTCCCACCGCATCCACGTCGGTTTTGGTGCCATTGTGCTTGATCTGACCGTCATCCTGAGTGGGCAGCGCAGCCGGCGGCTGGGCGGGCGCGTTTTGCACGTCGCCAGCCTTGGGCTGGTCTTTGTCCGGATCTGGAACCGGAACTTGGGTTGGCGTCTGAGTCTGTGTCTGACCTGGATTCTGGGTTTGACCGGGCGTCTGACTGGGATTTTGCCCAGGCTGTGTTTGTGCCAACGCCCAGGGCGCGCTGAACGCGGCTAATCCCGCTGCGATTGCCAACCAACGCAACTTCATAGGAACTCCTTTGCGGCCGACCCACTCTTATGGCGATTATACGCCGCCACACAAATCCAGCCCGAACTTATCCTCTCAGTTAGACGCGCCCTTCCACTCCGGGGTTATCCGGGAATGAGTCGCCGCAGATTGAGGCCTCCCAGCCCATCCAGATCGTCCCAACCTGCCATTCCATTCCGCTCTTGCCGCATTCCCCGCTCAGTCGTAACATGGCCCGTTCCATCTTCTCCTAGCCTGGAGGTACCTTTGCTCGACCGCCGCCGCTTCCTCACCGCCACGACCGGCCTCGCCGCCACCATGGCTTTCCATGGAAATCTCCTGGCCCAACTCGATAAAGCTCCCTCAACGCTTCCCGACCATTCCCTCTTCGAGAAGAACGAAGATGCCTACTGGGCCGAATTGCGCCGCCAATTCCTCATCCCCGCAGACGAAATCTACCTGAATAACGGCACCGTCGGCTCCAGCCCCGCTCCCGTGCTGCGCGCCATCTTCGACGGCTACGCCACCACCGAAAGAATGGACCAGCAGGATCCCGAAGACTATCCCATCTGGGGATACGCCGCTTGGAACGAATTTCGCGATCCACTAGCCGATTTCGTCGGCTGCCACCGCGACGAGATTGCCCTGCTGCGCAACGCCACGGAAGCTAATAGCTACATCGCGAATGGCATCGACCTGAAGCCGGGGGACGAAGTCCTGATGACTGATCAGGAGCACCCCGGCGGCGAGCATCCCTGGAACCTCAAAGCCAAGCGCTACGGCATCGTGGTGAAGAGGGTCACGCTGCCGCGGCCGGTCAAAGATGCGGCGCAAGTTCTCAATCTCTTCAACGACGCCATCACGCCGCGCACGCGCGTCCTCTTCTTCAGCCACATCACCACGTTCTCCGGCGTCGTGCTGCCCGCGAAAGAACTCAGCGCACTGGCACGCTCGAAAGGCGTTCTCTCCGCTGTCGACGGCGCCCACGTGCCCGGCATGATGCGCCTCAGCGTTCACGACCTGGGCTGCGACATGTACTCTTCGAGCCCGCACAAGTGGCTGCAAGCGCCCAAAGGCTCGGGCTTCCTCTACGTGCGCGACGAAGTCATCGATCGCCTGTGGAATACCATCGTCACCGAGGGTTGGGACGATCCCAAGCTTCGCGCCGAACGCTTCCAGCGCATTGGCAGTTCGAATGTGCCGGCCCTGTGGGGACTGCGAGCCTCGATTAAGCTGGCCAACGACATCGGCCTGGAACGCATCGAGCGACGCCACCGCGCCCTCGGCGACTACATACTCGATGAAATGAAAAAACGCGGAGCCGAATCCTGGACCTCACCCGATCCCGCCCTGCGCTGTGCGATTGTCACCGTGAACGTCCCACCCGTCCCGCGCATGGATTTAGAAAACTGGATGTGGAAGACCCACAAGATCCGCATCCGCGGCGCGGACCCGAACAAGCTGCGCTTGTCGACGCCTTACTATCTCCAGAGGAAGGATATCGACCGCTTTCTAGAGAAGTTTGACGAGTACAAGCGGGAGAAGAAGCTGACATAAGGGGCAGGTGACCATGTTACAATGACCATGTCTTAGAGGAGTTGGTCATGAGAACGATTTCTGCCGCGGAATTCAAAGCTCGCTGTCTCACCCTGATGGACGACGTCAGTAGCACTCGCGAAACCATAGTCATCACCAAGCGAGGGAAGCCTGTAGCGAAGCTGGTGCCTACGGGCAAGGAAGGGCGGCCCTTCATCGGCAGGCTCAAAGGGGTGATTGAGATTGTCGGCGACCTTGACTCGGATCCGCCGGAGTCATGGGAGTCCGCATTTTGATTCTTATCGACACACATGCTCTGATCTGGGCGGTGGACGATTCCAAGAAGCTTTCGAGAGCCGCTGCATCGGCGATTCGCAGGGCGCGACATAGCGGAGGTCTGGCGATCTCCGCAATCACCATTTGGGAAATTTCCTCTCTCCTGACTCGGGGGCGAGTGCGAGCCTTCGGTACGGTGGAAGCCTCGATTCAGATATTCCTGGAGGATGTTGCTGTGCGCCCAATTACTCCAGAAATCTGTGCCCTCGGCGTACTGTTCCCCGACGACTACTCCCACGACCCCGCAGATCGCATCATCGGCGGCACAGCCCGCGCTGAGGGCCTGACTCTGGTCACTCACGACGAGAGAATCCGTAGAAGCCCACTGCTCAGGACGGTGTGGTAGTTCGAACGGCCCGTGATCTCAGTCGTAATACTCCAGCCCCAAATGCGTGATCAGTTCCTCGCCCTTCAGATGCCGTAGCGTGTTCTTCAGCTTCATCAGCTGAATAAACAGGTCGTGCTCGGGATAGAGCCCCGGCACCGTCATTGGAGACTTGAAGTAAAAGCTTAACCACTCCTGAATCCCCCGCCCGCGCAGCTCCGAACTCCGCTTGGCGAGATCCATGAGCAGCACCAGATCGAGGACGATCGGCGCCGCCAGAATCGAGTCGCGGCATAAGAAATCGACCTTGATCTGCATTGGATAGCCCAGCCAGCCGAAGATATCGATATTGTCCCA
>PMXH01000400.1 GCA_003165855.1 Acidobacteriaceae bacterium
ATGTTCGCCGACGAGATTGGCGCCGATGGGTATGGGGCCAACGCTTCGGCGGCCGTGGATCTGTTTCTGCTGCTTGCGGAGCAGCGGGCCGCGGCGACGACTTAGGACACAGCGATGGCCATCTATAAGGTCCTGTACTGGCAGGAAATCCCGACCCAGGTGAAGGCCGAGGACGACGACGAGGACGTCACGGTGATGCTGGATGGCAGGTTCATGCAGCAGGTGGATATTCTTGCTGCGAAACGCGGACTGCAGGCCGCCGATGACTACCTGGCGCAGTGGAAGTGGAGTGAGGAAGAGGAGCGCGAGGGCTCTGCGCGGGACGTGGCGGAGGCTGTGAAGGCGGAGCTGGAAGTGAAGGGCTGGCAGGACATCTGAAGTGAGAAAAGCAGGTCCCTCGCGGCGCTCGGGATGACAACCTTCCTCTGCGCGACGACGGTATAAACACGAACGACGCAGACCGAAAGGCCTGCGCTGCTGTTTTCACTTTATACTTCTATTATATCATACCGCATAGGGTAAATGTGTCAGGTTAGCCAACTTTATTTCTCCCGGCGAATCAGTGACTTAGTCAAAAAAGCTCGCCTTCAGGGGCTTGACAAGATTTCGGGCGATCGCCCTCCAACTCGTTTATCGCCTAAGGCGCATCGGGCAGCGTGTACTCGAAGTCGTAGGAATGTTTGCCGTCGGCGATGTTGATCGTCATCTTGCCGGTGAGACCGACGAGTTGACCGGTTCCGCTATCGGGGACGACGGTGACATTCAGTTGCGGAGTGCCGCGGGTTAGCGTGCCGAAGTGCTGCAGGGCGAAGCTGCCGCTACGAACGCCGCCGGGAGTGTGCAGCGTTCCGGTGACGCGCTCGATGGCGACATACCCGGCCGAGCCTTTGGTCTCGGTCATGGCAGTCAGCATCTGGCCTTTGCTGGTGGCTTCGAGATCTCCGTGAAACTGCTTGTCGATGGACATGCGGCCGACGGTGGGGTCGCCGACTTTGTCGTCGGTCTGAGGGGCGAGTTTGACGTCGAACGGTCCGGTGGCATGAATCGGCATCGCTGTTCCCTTCTGAACTGGAGCGGAAGTAGTCTGTGCGTGCGCGGAGGAAGGCGAGCCCAGGCAGATGATCGCGACCGCCGTGATCGACGTCACCGTTGTCATCGTCGTGATCGTTGTTATCGACGTGATCGTTGCGAGGACTGCGGCGGCAACGACGGTCGCGATGATTCGGGCAGGCGCGGCGCAAGACGGCGGCTTCATGCCTGCATTGTCATCTGACGCGGGGCGACTCGTCAATTTTAGAAGCGCGCGGGTAGTGGTGCCGTTTGAATTGTCATCCTGAACAAGCGTTCTTTGCGCAGTGAAGGATCTGGGCGAGCCGCGCGAAGCGTCGCGTTCTTTGCGGGGCAATAATCGCGCGTTTGGCTCGCTTCCTTATCAAACTGCACCACTACCGGCGCATGTCGGCGGTTTCTCCTTTTTCCAGATAACCGAGCAGCCATCCCAGAACCAGCTTCCAGCCTTCGGTGTGGCTGGCCGCGGCGACAGGATTGCCGGCGAAACCTTCCTGACGGACCCTTACCAGTGTGCCGGTGCCCGCGCGTGCCGGGCCGCTCGGGTGCAGGTTATGCACACTTTGAGGCTCAAGCTCCCAACGGACGATGGTCTTGAGAGGGCCGGCGTAACTGGCAACCCAGGTATGAACCAGCAAGCGCGGCGGATCGACTTCCAGATATTCGCCGTCGATGCGAAAGGACGTGCCGTCGGCTCCAACGCCTACGCTCGACCACTTGCCACCAACGCGGAGGTCGGCTTTCCATTCCGTAATGCGGTAGAGGCTTTCGTGGCCCCACCAGCGCGGCATTTGGCTGGGATCGGTAAGGGCTTCGAAAACGCGGGCCGGGGGCGCGGCAATGAAAATCTCGCCGACGACCGTGTTCTGATCGGGAGTGATTGCGACGGTTGCCATAGTTCTCCTTACAAGTGAAAGCTCTAGATCAAAGTCAAAAGCAAGATCAAGGGTGGCGGACAAAGCCTGTGCTGAGCTCGCCGAAGGGAGTGTCGTTCCTGTACGTTACTTCTCGGCGAACTGCTTGAGCATTTCGAGCACACCGGGCCAGCCGCCGCTGTAATCTTTGCGAGCGACATTCTCCTGCGCGAGACCGCTGTGCGTCACTTTGACGTTAGTGCCGGCTGCGTCTGGAGTGAGTTCCCAGCGGACGACGGTTGAGAGCGATTTGTCGTCGTGCCAGTTCGCGATCCAGCTGTAAACCAGAAGATGCGGAGGATCGATCTCGAGAATTTCGCCGTGACACTCGAACTCGCTCACGCCGTTGACGACGACAGTTCCCTTCTCGGTGACGTAGCGATAGCGGCCACCGAGGCGAGCGTCCATTTCCCAGAGATGGTCCGGGCAGCTGGGATTCTTAAACCAGCGTCTGAGTTCCCGCTCGTCGGTCAACGCCTTGAAGACTCGCTCGGCAGGCGCGGCGATGTGGATTTCGGTGACGATCGATTCGTCGTTCGCAGTGACCAATGCGGTAGCCATGAGCTAGCTCCTTTATTTCTCAAGAACGTTCTTAAGCGATTGCAACAGGCCGGGCCAACCTTGGCTGTATCCCTGGCAAGCACCCGGAAGTGGCAGCAGCCCGCTGTGGACGACCTTTAAATGCGTGCCTAATTTGGTTGGCGTCAGCTCCCATCGAACCACCGTGCGCACCTCTGGGTTTTGATGCCAGCTGGCGTACCAGGAATAGGCGAGCAGGCGCGGGGGATCGATTTCGAGAATTTCACCGTGGTGGTCGAGATCCGGGGCGGCAGCATCCCCGGTGCGTGGCTTTGAGATGAAGCGCCACTTGCCGCCGGGGCGCGCATCCATTTCCCAGAGTGTCATTTCGAAGGCCCCGCTCTTGCCCCACTGCAGCGCCTGCTCGCGATCGATCAGGGCATGAAAGACGCGCTCGGGTGGCGCGGCGATTTCGATTTCGGTAACCACGGAATCGTTGTCGGGACTAATTGCGGATTCAATTTTCGTCATAGTCATAGCGCCTTCGGTGGTCCAGGTTAAGCCCACTTCTCGCAAAACACGCGAGAAGTGGGGCACGCCCAGTTTCGTGCATGACAACTACTTTTGAGCTATTTCATTTCGGCGCAGGTCGAAGAACTCTTTCATCTGCTTGTCGTGATCGACAAAGGTCCAGTCTTCGGTGTGATGGTTGGCATCGACAATAGTGAAAACCACGCGCTGCATGTGGCCGGAATCGGGGGTCTTGAGATTGGTGGCGTCGAAATAGTCGAAGGTGAAGGTTTTGCCGTCAGGCGAAGCCGTAGCTGCCATGCGGGGCTGATTGCCGACGCTGCAGTAGTGAGTGAGAACGATGCGGTTGGGGCCATCCAGAGTGAACATGGAAATCATGTTTTCGGGACCGTGGCCCAGAATTTCGCTCATTAGGGCCGAGCCGCCGGCGGTGTCGCGGAAGGAGACCTGTACGGGCTTGCCGTCGGCAGACTTGCCTTCCCATGATCCGGTCAGGGTCTTGAGCTGGTCGAATGATTTCTGGGTTGCGGTTTGCGCCAGAGCGGCGGTTGCGGCGAGCAGCAATGAGAGTGAAAGGGCGATGCGAAGCGATTTCATGTTAGTGATCTCCTTTTGAAGTTTTGGGTTTTGCGATGTGGTGTTGACTGATTTCTTTGGCGTGTTCAGCCTCGACAAAAGTTTTCAGACTGTTGAGGTTCATCTTCCAGAAGTTGCGGTATTGATCGAGCCAGGAGTCTACGGCGCGCAGGGGTTCGGGATTGAGTTGATAGACGCGGTTGCGGCCTTCGCGATGCTCCCGCACCAGGTGGGCACGGCGCAGGAGGCGGAGGTGTTTAGAAATGGCGGGGCGAGAGACGGGGAAAGCTCCTGCGATTTCTCCGGCGGGCTGGCTGCCCCGCCGCAGCAAATCCAGGACGGCGCGGCGGGTGGGATCGGCAAGTGCCTGGAAGGTGGCTTCCGATGAATATGTAACCGAACGGTTCCGCATAATGCGTAACCGTACAGTTACGCGACTCGCTTGTCAAGAAAAAACTTTTGGCGCAACATGGTCTTACATTGCGGTACAATGTAAGCATGAACCGACAGATCACGACAGTAAGCACCAAGGGACAATTCGTCATCCCTTCCGAGATGCGGGCTTCTCTTGGGATCCGGCCCGGCACTCGCATTTGCGTGACCCAGCAGGGGTCGAAAATTGTGCTGGAGCCGGTTACGGACGAACTGGTCGATAGGACACGCGGAATGCTCGCCGGCGGGCCCTCGCTCTCGGACGAACTCATACGCGAGCGGCGTCGCGTGAAAGACAAATGGTAACGTACGTGCTGGATTCGAGCGCCATCCTTCGTTATTTGGACGGCGAGGCGGGATGCGACCGTGTCGCCGAGATCCTCAAGGATCACGTGGCTGGAAGATGTGAAGCAGTCATCTGCTCCCTGCACTGGGGTGAGATCGCGGGTCAGACGTGCAAGGGGCACGGTGTGAAAGCCATGGACTTGGTTCTTTCGCGACTGGCTGCATTCGGAATTCAAGTGGTTGCAGTGGATGGCGATCGTGCGGTGCGGGCGGCGTTGGTGAAGCTTAAAAGAAATGTACCGTACGTCGACTCTTTTGGAGTGGAGTTGGCAGCGGATTCGGGAGACGGCGTTTTCCTGACTGCGGACTTTGATTTCAAGGCTGCGAACCGCGATGTGACGATTGAGTTTCTGCCGGCGAAGTAACTTCAAGGTCAAAATCAGGATCAAACTTAAACCAAGATCCAAGTCAAAGGCGTCGGACAGAGCCTGCCCTGAGCTTGCCGAAGGGAGTGTCCGATCCACACAGTTCGAGGAATGCCTGATGGATGCGGGTGTCGTCGGAAAGTTCGGGATGGAAGGTTGCGGCCATCGCGCTTCCCTGCCGGACAGCGACGGTATCGTTGCCTTCGGTAGCGATTACTTCGACGCCGGCGCCGACGTGCTCGATCTTGGGGGCGCGGATGAAGACCATCTCCAGCGTTGAACCGGGACTGTGGTTGAGAGAGCTGTGCAGAAGCTGGCCTTCGCGGATGGAGCTGTCGAGCTGGCGTCCGTAGGCGTTGCGGCGGATGCGGATGTCGATGGCGCCCAGGCCCGCCTGCTTGGGATTTTCCACTTCGCTGGCTAACAGAATTGCTCCAGCGCACGTGCCGAAGGTTGGTTTCCGGCGCACGAACTGCTTTAGCTTCTCGAATCCTTCTTCTCCCAGCAACTTCAGGAACGTGCCGGACTCGCCGCCGGGGATGACGAGGCCGTCGATGGTGTCGAGTTGTTCGGGCTTCTTGACGAGCAAAACTTCGGCGCCCAGCTCTTCGAGCCGGCGGCGGTGGGCGTCGAAATCGCCCTGCAGGGCTAGGACTCCGATCTTCATGCAGGCCGTTGGTCGTTCGTCGTTGGTCAGACAGTGTGCTGTTCGATTCTAAAGCAAGGTCGCCATCGGATTCCTAGTCTTCATTGTCTTGCAGGATTGACTCGATGTCCCGCGAACCGTGGAGAACGCGGACAATCTCGACTCCCTTTGGAAGCGGCACGTCGAAGATGACGTAGTGGCCGACCGGGAAGCTGCGGAGGTCGGTTGCTAACTCTGGCCTGCTGCGGCCCATGTGGGGTTGGCGAGCCAAGGTTCGAAACTGGCTGTTCATGAGCGCGGCGACCCTATCCGCATGCTTCACGCTGTCTTCGGCGATGTAGGCCCAAATATCGGCGAGATCGGCTAACGCTCTCGGGCGTACGACGACGCGGGGCATCTATTTGCGGCTGGAGGCCGCGCGCGCTGTTAGCCGCTTGCGACCTTCGAGTTTCATTTCAGAAACACTCCAGGGACGCGCGGGGCCGCTCCGCAGGCCGTCTTGAATGTCATGCCGCAACTGCTCCAGCCTGGCGGCGCGCAACAGGTCCTCCGCCTCCATCAGACGCAGGGCCTCGCGCACCACCTCGCTGGCGGAGTTGTAGCGTCCGGATTCGACCTTGGCGCTGACGAACTTTTCGAGCTCGGGGGTAAGCGAGACGTTCATGGGCGGTGTGCTCCTGACCGCCACTCTACCTGCGATAACATAGATTGTCAATGTTTAGCATCGGCTCGCGACAGCGCCGTTCACCTGAATCGATCGAGAACTGGTATCGTCCGGAACGCCCCGACCGGCTTTCGGACCCGCAATCGCGCCCCGGGCCGCCCGTTTTAGCACCGCTTACGCCGACCGGCCCAATTTCCCATTCGCAACTTTTTTCAACTGTTCGCCCACTCACAAACTTACCCGAGGACCGCCATTCGCGACCCTTTCTCGTCTCTTGCACCCATGCGCGACAATGACAAAGGGCCGGCCACTCCTGCCCACCCCAAAGCGGAAATTTCGGGCCGCGGACCGCATGGGCCGGGCTCACGTCGAGGATATGCCCCGTCACCAGCCAGTCGAACCAGCATCCGCAACGCCGCCATGTGCTGCTCCACGGTGGGCGGCGCGAATCCTCCCTGCAGTTCCTTGATGAACGCGGCCACGTGGAAGGGCTGCACTGCCACCCGCTCGCCGATGCCGCGACCTTCGCACCATTCGGCGAAGCGGCGCACGGCGTTCCTATACGCCTTGCGCGTGTGGTCGTTGTCGATCTGCGCCC
>PMXH01000206.1 GCA_003165855.1 Acidobacteriaceae bacterium
CCGAATTCTCCAGTCGGCTTTCCAAAGTCCCCCAAACCTTCTACACGATCTCCCGGATTCATTTCTTCGCCGGTAGCAGGGGGTTCCACGAGGGGTGGTTTCTTGGCGCGATCCGAGTCAGCGACCGCCCCGGGATGTGACAGCGGAGGCTGGGGAGCTTTAGGCAGCTTGCGCATCGGCTTATTGGTGGTTGGGGCCATGTTTCCGTTGTTTCCTTCCGGTAAGCCAGAGCGACCTTCGCTGCGACTCTTCGTCTCCTCAATAGATTCAACATAGTCTTGCAAGCAATGGTTTAGCTGGTCGAAACAGCTCAGTTCCCACAATTAGTTTGACTAACCCTGTGGCTCAGATTGTTTTGGAATCTGTTCGGCTTTCGTAACAAAAGTCGAAAAGATTCTTGACCTTCGCCACTTCATGTACTATTGTCGCCAAAACGCCCCCCCGGCATTTAATAAGCATACGCAAGCTGCCTGCAAAGCGGATCGGAGCACTTGATTCGCATGTTACGGGTCGCTAGAAAATGCGACTAGCGGTGAGCTAGCACGCATCGTATCTTTCCCCAACTCGCGCATTTTCGCAAAGGTCTCGGGATACGAGTCCGGAAACTATTTTCAGGAAGGACAGAGTAGGTCCAGCCGCCAGTCACTCTAGCGGGCCCCACACTCGCGGAGTTTCTGCGTGATCGCTGGTCGACTACTGCGACCGTTCGGCCGGAGGATATGTATGCGCACCAGCCCAACCCTAATCGCTATGGAACCGCCCGCCGAAGCTGCGATTGGCAGCGTCGAAGAAGTCATTCGCACTTTGACGGGATTGATCGAAATCATAAGCCGCGGACGGGGAGCAATCGAAGCTTCCGCCGGAAGTCCCGCTGAAGAAGTGCTGGTCGATACCGAAGTAGATGGCGCCCGCTATCTTCTGGTGCGCATGCGAAGGCTCGGGAGCAACCGCATTCAGCTCAGCCCGCGCGAGCAGGAGATCGTGCGAATGGTTGCCAAGGGACACCCCAACAAAGTGATCGCGGATGTACTCAACATCAGCTCTTGGACTGTATGTACGCACTTACGGCGTATCTTTGCCAAGCTGGGTGTGGGCTCGCGCGCGGCCATGGTGGCTCAACTGCTGGAGTTGGGAGTTCTCGCCTCAGAGCATCGCGCCGCGTCAGTTCCGCGCTAAAACATTCTTCGGAACCGGGCTAAAGAACCGGGCTAAAGGTGATATTCGGACTCGCTCACGAGCGGCAAGGGATCGCGCGGGCTGGGCGCCGCTGATTCGGAGTGTGCTGCCTCATAGTGTTTCCCCCGCCAGGGCCGCGTGATTTCCACCGCCTCCCGGCTAGCCGGAACGTGACGCAACAGCCGCAGCGCGTTTCCGCCTAACACCATGGCTTGCTGGTCGCGCGGTAAACCAAGTAACCGTATCTTGTGCAGTTCCAGGCCGGGATGCGTCCAGGGTCCATCCGAGCCAAATAGCAATTTGCGGGGCCCCGCCCGCCTCACGGCTTGAACCAGGTAATCGAACTGCCGCACGGCGGACGTGTCCGCATACACGTTCGGATAACGCGCAATTTGATAAATCACCTGCTGATGGGCCTTCCAGTCGTCGGTGAAGCTGCCGAGGTGTGGAATGATGAAATTCACGTCCGGATATTGCGGAGCCAGCATGTCCACAACCTCGGGACGGCTCACCACATCCACCAGCATGGGAACCCGAAAAGCCCTTGCAGCCTCACACACTTCCCGTGTCGGCATGGCATCGAACCCGTGCACCTTGATGCCACGAAACCGCCATTTCTTCAGAGCTCGCCCCACCATGTCAGCGATTCGACCCGCATCCCGTTTGGCGTGAACGAAAGCGAATCCCACCAACCGGTCCGGGTATCTCGCTACCAGGCGGCCCAGGTAGTCGTTGGCTTCGGAGTAATTACTATGGAAGGGCGGAATAGCGATCGTCTTGTCGATGCCCGCCGCCCGGGCGCGGCGCAAATAGGGCTGAATCGGCGCGATGGTGTTCCACGGCGCGGTCATGCGGTCGCCTTTTCCTGCGTGGCAGTGGCAATCGATGATCATGACCGTTGCCATTCCGTCTGCGCTTGCGTCGGCTGTGGCCTCCGCAGCCTCGCAGCCAGGGCCAGGTAACAAATGCTGGTTGCAATCGCGCTGTAGAAATTCGGCAAGTGGAATTTCTCGTTGGGACCGTGAATATGGTCGTCAGGCAGGCCAAAACCCATAAGAACCGCGGGAATCCCGAGGACCTTCTGAAAAGTGTTCACCACCGGGATCGAACCGCCCGAGCGGATAAATACCGGCGAAGCTCCAAAGCCTTTCTTGTAGGCGAATGCCGCGGCTCGCACTGCAGGGTGATGACGGTCCACCAGAGCAGGTTCGATGGGAGAGAACGTGCGCACCGAGGAACGCACTGCCGGTGGAGTAATGCGCTCGATTTGGTCGCGAAAGAGTTGCGCGATCTTTTCCGGATCCTGGTCCGGAACTAAACGAAAACTCAGCTTAGCAATGGCACGCGCTGGGATGATGCTCTTGGCCCCGCGCCCATAATGCCCGCCCGCCATTCCATTCAGAGTCAGCGCTGGCCGGATGGTGGTGCGTTCATAAAGGCTGAAGCCCGATTCTCCCCATCCTCGTTCAACTTTTCCGTCCTGCAGGATCTGCTCGTCGGTTGGTCCCGTGCGCGCCATGAAGGCGCGCTCCTTTTCGCCCCAGCGCCGTACGTCGTCGTAGAAGCCAGGAATGGTCACGCGCCCCTGAGCATCGTGCAGCCCGGCAATCATTTCGCACAGGGCTTGCAGAGGATTGTGAACCGCGCCGCCGAAATTACCGGAGTGCAACTCATGCGGAGGACCTTTCACTACCAGTTCCGCTCGCAGCCCGCCTCTCTGCGCATAACTGATCGCCGGCCGATCCGGAGCCAGCATCCGAGTGTCGGAGATAACCGCGGCATCTGCCCGGAGTGCGCCCTGGTTCCGCTCGATGAAGGCCGTTAAATGTGGGCTTCCGATCTCCTCCTCGCCTTCGAAGATGCACTTCACGTTGACCGGCAGAGCACGCTCGGTCTTCAAGTAGGATTCCAGAGCCTTAACGTGGGAAAAAAGCTGTCCTTTGTCGTCAGCGGCGCCGCGGGCATGGAGATCGTCGTTCTTCAGCGTCGGAGTGAACGGCGGCGTGCGCCATTCGCGCAGCGGCTCTCCCGGCAGCACGTCGTAGTGGCCATAAATAATGAGCGTAGGACGGCCTGGGGCGCGCAACCATGACGCGTACACAATAGGATTGCCTCGAGTAGGAATGATCCGAACCCGGTCGAGCCCAATATGCTGCAAGTGCTGAGCCAGCCAACGGGCACACTTTTTCAAATCGTCCGCATGCTCCGGCTGCGAGCTCACGCTGGGAAATCGCAGAAACTCCTTCAGCTCGGAGACAAACTTCTTCTGGCCGGCACGAGCGTACTTGAGAGCACGATGCGGATCCAAGGCTCACCCCAGTTCGATGGAAATCACCTCCGAAACTGCTTCTTGTATTCGTCGAGGTCATGCGCGATAACCATCTTGGCGCTCGTATCGAGAATGTGGCCGTGTGTCCCGCACAGGACGTGATTCGGAGGTCCAGGCACCTGTCCTTTGACTGCGTCGCAGTCCGGAGCCATGGGTTGCGGCAGAGGCGCATTCTTCCATTCCAAACTCCGTCCCGCCTGCCGCTCCACCAGGTACGAGTGCTTGGCCATTTCGTACGCTTGTTTGATGACCTCATCGGCAGAGATGTTCTTCGATGCGGTTCCTTGCAGTGCATCCTGAAAATAGGGCTGCATGACATCATTCCAAAGGCCGGGCAGAGATCCGCAGCGGATACTCTCCTGCACTTTCGCTTCAACGAACGGCACAACCTTCTCCGCGATTTCCGCTGCCTTCCGCTCCGCTCTGGGCGACGTCCCCTGGCCGGACGTTCCCTGCAGCGCGACATGATAGAAAGTCCTCATCGTAGATCTACGATTGTCCGCGACAATCCGTTGGTTCTGGTCGAGATGAGGCAGCGACTCGGCGGGGCGCACAAGCACAACCTCCACGCGCCGGTTGCAGGCTTGCTCCGCTGGAGTTCGCGGCGCCGGAACGGCCAGCTCCCGGGCGCCACGACCGCAAGGGATCAAGTCGAAATTGCCCATTCCTACTCGGCACTCCAAATCGAAGCCCACAGTCTCAGCTCGTTTTTCACTGAGGCCTTGCAGAAATCCCGGTTCGCGTTTTTCCCGCACGGCGTCCATGTCGTCGTGTCCCACGACGATCACTTGAGCGACCGGAGTAACTCCGGGAGTACCGGACCGGCTCCCTGTGATTTCGGCGGCGATCGCGGCTAGCTTGTTCCGTTGGTCTGGTGGGAGTAACCCAAGATCGTCGCTATATCTGCTGAACCCCCGAATTACGAATGGACTGTCAGCGGGGCAGGTGCCGACAAATCCCTCCACCTCGTACAACGTATCGTCGTCATCTCGCTCCACTGGCCGTGGAGCCGGGATTCCGCTGAGCCGCATCAGGGCCGCTCGGGTTCTTGGCCCGAGTGTTCCGGTCGGTCGCAGGCCCCGTTCCATCTGAAACTTCTGCAGCGCTTTTCTGGTTTGGATGGAGGGAACACCGTTCTCCACGATGCCGAATCGCGTGACCCGATTTAAGGCCTTCTGCAGCCATCGGATCTGACCACTATTCTCACTCTTGCTCGGCCGCGGAGCGCGGTTACGAAGCGGCGCGAAACTCCCCGCTTCCATCTCCTCTTCTTGTTCCAGGAGACGATCGAAATGCTGCTCGAATTGCCGCCACGCCATTCCGTCGGTAGTCATATGTCCCGCGTGTCATACCGTTTCTTCAGTACAGAAGTTCATCTTCCAGCAGCTCTTCGTCCATCCAAAGCACGATGTTGGGAACATCGAGCGCAAAACAATCTCCGCTGCGCCTCCACGCGTTGTAGTCGGCTCGACGTTGCCGATTGTTGAAGGCGCCTGTGTAGCCGGAGGAACCGCTACCCCCGCCGGAAGAGCCTTTACCGGACCAACCACCAATTACGGGCTTAGCGGGAAACGGTC
This sequence comes from Acidobacteriaceae bacterium, assembly GCA_003165855.1. Taxonomy (GTDB): domain Bacteria; phylum Acidobacteriota; class Terriglobia; order Terriglobales; family Acidobacteriaceae; genus Sulfotelmatobacter. Next base: position 5,083 of record PMXH01000206.1, read on the forward strand.
CTTTATTGATTGGATTGATTGGAAAAGCCAAATATGGCCTCGCTTTCTAATCTATCGGCAGATGCGCCGAGTAATTCGGTGTGTTCGGATCGCACGCGAATGAGCCGGCCTCGCCTCGCCGCCGTCTCAGCGCGAACCATGCGGCTCGCGCTGGAACGGGGCGGCCCGGTTCAGACTTCAAACTCGAACTCGCGGGCCGGCTGCCGCTGCGGAGAGACTCCCGCTTTCTGCCGGCCGTTTGCCCTTACTGGCGTCGGTTGAGTCTGATCCCACGGCAACACGCGATGTGATCCGGTCCGCTTGCTGAGGCCCATGGCCTGCGCGCTGGTCAGCCATTCTTCGGATTGTTCAGCAATCTCGAGCAACAGCGTTTCGAATTGCGCCCTCGTGGTCTGCAAAATGTGCGGCTGCGCCAGCCAGCGCATGACCTCGCGTCCCGTGACTCCCATGCGCTGCCGCGGCGACGTGACCAGGCGTTCATTGTAGTAACGAATCAATACTTCTTCCACCACATCCCAGGCATTATCGGCGCCGAACAAGCGTTTGACGTCGTCGGAGTCCAGAATCTTGAATGACTCTTCGAGCAGTTGCATCACTTCCACGCGCAGCACGTTCAGGTGGCCGAATGACAACCACTTGAGGTTGTTGCGCAGGTCCAGACCGGCGCGCCGCACAATCGCGATGGACCCGAAACTCGGATCGTATGCCCGTTCGCGGATTACGTCGGAAATGCGTTTGTCGCGCCAGAACAAAGTGACCTGGTGAACGAAGTGTGAGAACAGCTTGTGAAAGTCGGTATTCGCACGCGAACCTGTCGGCACCGGCGCACCACCGTACCCGAAGATCCGCTTATAAGCCGACATGCGATCGGTCTTGGTATAGCGCAGCACGTCCCGGCGATCAAATTGATAGAGAGCAAAAGCTCCCGGTCCACCGGAGAGCCGTACCGTACCCGCCTTGAACAGTTCCTGCAGCTTTTGTACCGCCCGGAAAACGCCGATCTTCTCATGCTGCCAGAGGTAGTACATGTCTCCGACCGCAACGATGCGTTCCGAGGTAATGGTCTCGTCGTATGGCTCTACGCCCGCCGGCATGCGCGTCGTGCCCAATTCCCTCGCAGCCTCAGGCCCAACCCCGATCAGGGACGCGAGACCTTTATCCGGCGGTAGCGGAATCTTCGAGTCCGAGTCCACCACGGAGGCCAGCATGTCATCGATCTGCTTGGTGAGCGCGTCGGCGAGCTGCGGGTTTGAGATCAGGTCAGCCGAAAGCCGGCTCGCTACCTGCTCCCGCAGTGCCGCTATGCGGTCATATAAGCCTTGATAATCTTTTTCTGTAGACATTGATGACCCTCCTCGTTCAGAGCGCTCTTCACCCGAGCTCTTTACCCGAGCTCTTCACGCGACGTGCGCCTCTACTGCGGTATTGCTCCCAGTCCTCTTACCGCCGCTATCAGTGTTGGTGTCTGTGTTGGTGCTCTCTCCCAAGTACCTCCACCTCTACATCTATCGGCTCCGGAATCCGCATGCCAACCTGCTGGCCCTGCGTGAATAGCTGCGTTAATTGGTCACTCAGATCGTCCAGTGCGTGCTTCACGCGAGCTGTGCTAAAGCCGTCGGGCAGCGCATCGATATTTTGCGGATCTTTCGCTCCCTGAACCATGTTGATCAGCGTTTGCACCACCGGCAGCAGGTTGTTGGTGATAGCGATCCGGCCACCGTCCCTGATGAGTCGTGGCAGTTCGTCAGTGCACGAGTTTTCAATCTCCGTCAGCACGTCTTCCAGATACATCGCCGGCAACTCCCAATGGTCATCGAACTCAACCAGCAATGTCTGGCGCTCATTGGGTCCGATGAACACAGAATCCAGCGCAAACCGCAGTTCGTTCACTGTCTCGGCAATCACTCCCAGCTGCCGCGAGATCAGGACCAGCTGCGTTCCCAGGAAGGCTGGCAGACGCGTCGTACTCAACAGGAAGTACTTGCCATTGGCCAGCCAGCTTTGCAGCAGACCAGTCATATAGTCGGAAATCATCCGAAAATTGGTGATGTCCGTTTCATCCTGCACGGAATTGTTGAACTCATTGTCCCTGCCGTTCTGCAGGAACCAGATGCCGTAGTTATCCCGGAGCGAGCCCAGGGTTCCCCTGATCTTGTCAGGATCAACTTCCACCCGGGGATCCTCATTGAAGCGGAAGCTTTGCTCTCCCATCAGAATCCTGAAATAGGTATTCACTCTCAGGATCGACGGTGGAACCACTCCAAATTGATTGACGATCTCGGCGATCTGGCTCTTTGCCATTTCCTTCAAGGCCTTCACGAACTCGGGATCTGCCGTGGGATCGAGCGGATACAAACTATCCAGCAGCGGCATGCAATTATCCATCGCCACCTTGGCTCGAGCATAGAGGCTGGCTTGCGCGCCCGAGATTACTCCGGCCAGGTCGGATTGCACCGTGTAGGTGCGTTGATTCCATTTCGACTCGACGTGACCTTCAACTTCTGTCAGGCTGAAGGACTGCGTCAGCGCTCCCACGAATCCCTTTGCATCGCCGGCGTTCGGCTTCCATCCCAGCGCATCGCCGATCGCTCTCGACGCGATCTGCCCCAGTCCCTGGTTCCCGCCTCCACCTCCGGAACCAAATCCCGCTCCCGGGCCAGGCCGGGACGTGACTGCGGTCGGATAGCTTACCTCCTGCGTAAGAATGGGATAGGAAATCGCATCCTCCACGTCCTTCGTGATTCGCGCGGTCTTCCCCCTACCCTTCACTTGAAAAGCGAGATTGACAAAGTCGCCCTCAAATCCTGGTCCTGGATCTCCACTCTCGGAGAACCCGCGGATATGCTTAAGTACAATGTTGACCCAGTCGCCGTCGAAGAACTCAAACTCCTTGGGATTCGGTGGGGGCGGATTAGATGGGGTGAAGGTGATCAAAATGGTGGTGGGAGAGACGACAGTGGGCACAGCGTAGGGGGGGGTGGTGGTCGCGGCACTGCCCGTGCTGAACTTTGCGATCGTCTTCGGCTGCTGAAAGTCCACTGAACCCGGATCGAAGACCGAATAGTTGGCCGCGTTCAACGGATCGTGCTTGAACGCCTCCTGAGCTTTAGGGGTGGTCATGCCTAGCGGGTCCTTAAACCCCGTCGTCGGGCCGACTTGCCCCTTGCTGAACACGGCATCAGAGAAAGTAATCGTGATCGTATTATTCGTTACGTTGAAATCACTCACTGTGAGAGGCATGGTTTGTCTCCTTCCGCCACGGTTGTTCTCTGTTCCGGTCTGCGGTTGCTCCAAGGCGCCGGTTGCCCGATACGCCAATTTGACGCCCAACTGGGCGGCCGTTCAAGTCACGCCTTCAGCTTCCAGGTCAGCCGTAACGGAGGCCGGCATCTTAATCTGCTGTCCCACGTTTGTCGCCTGCATCGTGATGTTCGTAGTCCCCAGCCGCTCCGCCAGCTCCTGCCAGCACGCTGCCAGAGCCGTGCTGGTTAGCTCGATGGGCTGACGGCATTGCTCAATTCCCTGCTTGACCATGCTGGCCCAGGGAAGCCACGCTCGCCGCTCATTGCCGAGCCGCGCCAGCTCTTTCAGCTTCTCGTATGACACCAGATCCGACGCAAACTGCTGTTCAATGCGGTGAAAGCGCTCCTGACAAAACGTCAGCGCTCGCCTCGCCCGGTCCAGATCCACAGGATGACCGACCGCCCTCCGCGCATTCAGCGACGCCTTCCGCGCCTCGTGCAATGTTCCCATCAGGTCCAGCACCGCGCTTTCCAATCCATCCGCCAGCGCCGCTTCGTCCTTCGGCGGCTTGTCTCCCAGCGTGACCTGAAGCTCATTCAGCCCATCGTGCAGTTGATGGAGACACACCGACAGATCCCGAAATGTCGTTTCCAGTGCCACCGCTATCTCCTTACCAGTTCCTTGTAAAAATTCTCGGTGATCACTCCCGGCCGCGCCATCCGCCGGTCCAATGCAACCCGCGCCGCTCCAATCAGAAACCGCTCGGGGATGATTCCAGGGTCCACTCCCGCCGCCATCCGCTGCGCCGACTCTTCAATCATCGCTTTATCTTTCTTCTCAAAGCGGATCACCTGCGACAAAGCCTTGTTTCCCAGCGACTGAAACGGCCGATAGCACATGGTGTCAACCGCCAGCGCGCACGCCTTGGGAAAAGTCGCCAGCACCTTCCTCGGAATTGAGCCCGCCCGCGGGTTGGGATAAATTCGAGTCCACGCCCGCGAGTACTGTTCCGCTTCCTTCTCAAAGCCCATCCGCCGCAACATCTCCGCACTGATCAGCAGCCGCAGGTAAGGCGTAGGATGCGGTCCCCTCGGGTTGAAACCAAACACCGCCCCCGGCGCTCGCCCAATCACATCCATCAGCGATCCCACGACCTCCGGTCCGCCCAGCAACAGTGCACTCATGTCGGCGAACATCTCTCGGTTCCAGCGCACCCACACCGAGGAAACGAATCGCCCCATGTCCGCTTCCAGTAACCTCAACCCAACCTTGCGGGGTACGTCTTTATTCAGCCCCAGATCGCTCTGCAAATTGTGGCTCACCTCGTGCATCACCGCGCCCAGCGTCCACGGATTCACCAGGCGGTGGTAAGGCAACTGCACCAGCGGAAAAGGATTGAGCTGCTTCCCCAATCTCCGCATGCGAATCCCCCGCCGAATCGTGGCGGGCGCGAACCCCGTCTTCATGTAACAGAACGGCGGCGGCGCCGGCACCGACCTGGCCACCCCCAGCCCGGTGTACGCAGCCTGGTAGCAATCCATCGCGATCCGGTCGCAGCTCAACAGCCAATCTCCGTACTTTCCCGAACGCTGGCCAAAGAGCTCAAAATAGAAATCCCAGATCTTTTCGATTCCCTGCACCCAGCGGTGAGCCTTGTCCTTGTGCGACACCACTCGTTGCAACCGCGGCGAGCTCGGCGTTGCACTGGCCTTCGCAATCGACCGGTGAACGTTCTCCGACATCTTCAACAGGCCACGGCGCAACTTCGTAATCAATTCGTTGACGACTTGAATGTGGCCTTCCGAAGGCATCGCTGCCCCGATGCCGAACTCCTCCCGTTTGAAGGGGCGGAGCGCGGCTGCGTGGCGCGTCACATTGATCGATTGCGCCCGCAACCAGGGCAACAATACGGGGGCCGCTCCAGCAACCACTTTCGGTCGTGGCCGCGGAGGCCGTTCCACCCGCATTGTTGTCTCCGGCAGCGTTTCGGGCAGCGTCGCCATCGTCTTTCACCTTGTAAGGAGTGTTTAGCTTAACTACCTATCTCAACACTTGCCCGCAGCAACGGCAATATGAGGGCGCGGCCTGTCCTGCGGCTCCGCAGGCACACTGCCCGCCCACCGCGCGTCCATACCGCACCGTTCGGCCGCCTACTCCCGGAGCGCCCACCACCCGAGCGCCTACCCCTCGCCGAGACACTCCCGTCGCTCCGCGTGTTCCCACAACCCCCGGAACCGCCCCGCCACGAACTCCCAAACGCCTTCCGTAGCGCCAACCNNGTGGCCAGGAGTGCCCAACACTCGCCGGGTTTGTTTCGCCAGAGTTCGCACTGCGGTGCGCGGCGTTATGTGCCCGCCTCGCGCCACCTTGTGAGCGATGCTCCCCACCGCGCGCCGCGCGATGCCCGGCACCGTCTTCAACAGGTGCCGCGTCGCTGGGTTGTGGTGGAGCGTGCGCGCGACCTTCCCGATGGTCTTGGTCAAGTGAGGCACGGCCTTGTTGACCGCATGAGCAACCTTGGCGGCCTTGGCCAGTTTGGCTACGTGGCCCGCCTTGGACANNAGTCTTCGACAACTTGGCTGCTTTGGCCACCACCGGGAGGATCTTGCTGGCAGCCATGTGAGCCAACGGCGCGAAGTGCTCGGCCGCCTCATCTTCGCTCTCCGCCTCTGCCGCCAGTTCGCCCAGATGTTCCATCATGGCGTCGGGATAGATCTTGCGGACAGGACTGATCTCGTCCTCAGCCTCATCCTCGTATTCATCCTCGCCCTCGTATTCGTCTTCGGCCTCCCCGAGCAGGCTGCCGGCGATGTTTCCCAGAGCGCCAAGCCAGCCTTCACCTTCCAGGCCAGCCTCGTCCTCCAGTTCCAGTTCGCCTTCCAGCTCGTCCTCGAGTTCGCCTTCGGACTCGTCTTCGAGTTCTGCTTCGAACTCATCTTCGAGTTCTGCTTCCAGTTCACTTTCGAATGCCATGATGAATCCTCCTGCGAAAAGTGGTCGAACTTATCGGGCTGATACCTCTAGCGCAGAGCGGTGCGACGCCGGCGTGCCGCGAAGCCCCGGCGCAGACGGCGCGGACGCTTGTAAGCCAGGCTGATTTTCCGGTTGCGCCGGATTGCGGTCGCGGCGGCCTTGGGGTTGCCCAGCACGCGCCGGACCTGTCTGGCGGCCGTTCGTCCCGCGCGCCGCCGAGTGATGCGGTGCCCTTTGGCGGCTTGCCGCTTCAGGCTCTTNNAGTCAGGATCGCCGCGCCCCGCGTGAGATGCGGCAAGATGCGCCGCAGAGCTCTCCGGTCCCGCGGCGAGATCACGGTAGCGACAGCCGCTCCGGCCATGGCTTCCGCTTCGCCCTCGTTCGCTTCGTTCGACGCAGCCTCCGCCATCATTTCCGCTACCGCCTCATTGTTGGTCAGCGGATGGGAAGCAATCTCGTTGGCTACTTCTGATTCTGCCTCGTCCTCGTACTCGTCCTCGAATTCCTCTTCGTATTCCCCTTCACCCAGCGCGCCGGCAGCCATCGATCCCAGCTTGCCGCCGATAGGGCCGCCGATTGCGGTGCCTACAATAGGTGCAGCCACTTTGGCAACTTTCTTGAGAACAGGAAGGGCTTTCTTGAGGAAACCTCCGAAAGAGAACTGTTCGGTTTCGTCCTCGAATTCGTCTTCGGCTTCGAGCTCGTCTTCGCTCTCGCCGAGCAGGCCGCCGGCGACGTTGCCGAGAGCACCCAGCCAGCCTTCGCCCTCGCCTTCATCCTCGAGCTCCAGCTCGCCCTCGAATTCGTCCTCGAGTTCGCCTTCGGCCTCGTCTTCGCTTTCCCCGAGCAGGCTGCCAGCAATGTTACCCAGGGCGCCGAGCCAGCCTTCGCCCTCCAAGCCTGCCTCATCTTCGCCTTCGAGTTCGCCCTCGTGGAACTCGTCTTCGAGTTCCAACTCCAGTTCGCTCTCTTGGTCTGCCATTGTACTGACCTCCTTCTGGTTGGTGACGACGATGCCGAGATTATCCCGGCCACCGAAACACGTCTAGTCACATCTTGTGGCGACCCGCTTTGAGTTCGCTGGGATTGGTTTCGCTCGAATGTGCGACAGGACGCAGAGTGCAGGCCGGTGTGCCTCTAGAATCTGCTCTCTCGATACAGGGACGTTGGGCTTGAGTACAGACTACTGAACAGAGATGGATTACCGTGAAGGACGCGGCTTCACACCCTACGGCGAAACTCCAGATGTTGCACTTGATTTTGGGTGGAGCAGCGGTTCACCGCTGCGATAAGCGGCTTGTTTCCACAGTCGGCTTTAGCCGCTGAGGCGAATTGTTGACGCCGGAGTACTTTCGCGATGGGAGACGCCACTTAATTGTGATGATACCCACCCGCGCTCTTGCGCGTGAGCGACTTCGATGCTGGATGTTTCTCAAAATGTTTGACCGCGCGCTCCAAGTCTTCCAACAACAGGCCAGCCAGATCGCGGCTCAGGCCCAGGCGACATAAAACCCGTTGCACCACAAGATCACTTCGATTCGCCGGCATGGGATAAGCCGGAACCTGCCATCCTTTCACGCGCAAGCGGTCGGCCAGGTCGTACAGCGTGAACCCCGGCTCTTCGCCCTTCTTGATCGTCCAGGTGCAGCCCGGAACGCCGCCGCGGCCGTCATACACCAGCTCGAACACTCCCAGCTTTTTCACCTGATCCGCGAACCATGCGCCCACATCGGCGCAGCCTTGCGTAATTTTCTTATAGCCTTCGCGCCCCAGTCGAACCAGGTTGTAATACTGCGCCGCGATTTGTCCTCCGGGTCGCGAGAAGTTCAGCGCGAAGGTGGGCATGTTTCCGCCCAGATACTTCACCCGGAAAATCAAGTCTTCCGGCAGATCCTCCGCTTCGCGCCAGATGGCCCAACCACAGCCCAGCGGCGCCAGCCCAAACTTATGCCCCGAAGTGTTGATCGATTTCACCCGCGGAATTCGAAAGTCCCAAACTACCGCAGGATGGATAAACGGCGCGATAAACCCACCGCTCGCCGCATCCACGTGGATCGGGATGTCGAGTCCGTGCTCCTCTTCCAAATCATCCAGCGCGGTTGCCACCGCTTGCACCGGCTCATATTGCAACGTGTAAGTGACCCCCAGCGTCGCCACCACTCCAATCGTATTTTCGTCACATCGTTTCAGAACTTCCTCCGGCGACATCAGCAGCCGCCGCCCCTCGCACGGGATCTCGCGAAGTTCCACGTCAAAATACTTCGCAAACTTGGGCCAGCAAATCTGCACCGGGCCACATACCAGGTTGGGCTTGCCGGTTGGTTTGCCGGCTTGCTCGTGCTTCTGGCGCCATCTCCATTTCAGCGCCAGGCCGCCCAGCATCGCGGCTTCACTCGATCCCGTGGTCGAACAACCCATGGCCGTCGCGGCATCCGGCGAATTCCACAGATCCGCCAGCATGTGGACGCAACGCGCCTCGAGTTCCGCCATTTGCGGATACTCGTCCTTGTCGATCATGTTCTTGTCCAGGCATTCGTCCATGAGCTTGCGAATTTCCGGCTCTACCCAGGTTTGGCAGAACGTGGCCACGTTCTGTCGCGAATTTCCGTCGAGCAGCAGTTCGTCGTGGACCAACTGGTAAGCCGCCGTCGGATCGGTCTCGTGTTTCGGTATTTTGTACTTGGGCAAAGGATGAGGCAGGAAGCCCGTGCCAAACACTTCATCGTCAAGGCTGGAGAAAATCTCTTCTTTGCTGTGAATCGCCATGGCCGCTCTCCTCGTGGTGGAGGTAGTTATTCCGAGCCGGGGTCCTCCATTGATACAACCAGCGGAATAGTAATGCAACTCATCAATTCACAAACCTAAGTAATCTGAAGGTTGAGTGTCGAACAAAAAATGTCGGCATTGTCGATTGATTAGCAATTGCGCCCCTCCAACCTTATCCAGCTTTCCTGACGCAGGATTCTACCGGCTCTATCCTTTCCGGCGTCATCCCGTCTCTAACGACGCTGCACCCTGTCAAGCGTTTTTTGGCAATACCCCGGCGTCGACGCCGAAAGCCGCGCCATTTCGCTCTAGTAGAACGCCTTTGATGTCCAGACCAAGCTCG
>PMXH01000525.1 GCA_003165855.1 Acidobacteriaceae bacterium
GAGTTCGGCGTGCGCAGCGAGATCAACATGCTGGTCCGGCCCAAATCGGCGGAAGTCACCGGCAACATTCAACGCGAGATCGTAATTATCTGATGGCACATTCAACCCCAGCCAAGACCAGGACGGCCGAACCGGCGCAGCCCACCAGCATGATGTCTGTTATCGCGCCTGCAGTGGGCTGGCTGATCCCGGGCGCCGGCCACATCATTCAAAAACGCTGGATTCGTGGCCTGCTGCTGCTCGCCTCCATCGGCAGCTTGTTCGTGCTCGGCTTGTTGATGCAGGGCCACATCTACAAAGCCAACGGCGGCGACATCCTCGACATTCTCGGATTCATCGGCGACCTGGGCGCCGGCGGATTGTACATTACGACCCTCACCATGAACTGGGGCCAGGGCGCAATCGCCTTCGCCGTCGCCGATTACGGAACCAAGTTCATGATCGTTGCTGGACTGCTGAACTTCATCGCGGTGGCGGACGCCTACCACATCGCCATCGGGAAAAAGCCATGACCATCCAGCTCACTCACTTCAGTGCAGCTTTCGTGTTCGCACTATTTACGTCGATCGTCTTCGGCATCACTCACCGCGAGACTACCCGCGACATGCTCCGCTACGGTCTCTATTGCTTCGCTATGTTCCTGGGCGGCATCTTAGTGGCGGGCTGGGCAATGTGGCTGGTGCGAAGATAGCTGCTGGCTTCTAGCTGCTAGCTCACGCGGCCAGCGGAAACGTCCTCGGACTCGTTTCTGAAGGAGAAAATCAAAGGCTCTAAGGCTAGAAGCTAGCAGCTTCTTTTCACCCTTCCCACACGAACGCGTCAAACACTCGCTTCGATTCGAAATTCAGCCGGCGATAAAGGGCGACGGCTCCTGCGTTGGCCTCAGTGACGGTCAGCGACAGCATGGAGAACCCGCGGTTGCGCAGGTTGAGCGATGTCGCAGCCAGCAACGACTCGCCAATCCCGTGCGAGCGGTATTCCGGAAGCACGCACACCTGCGTGACATGGCCCACATCGCTGCGAACCCGGGAGCACAGAATCAGCCCGATTAAATTCTTCGCCTTCCGATCCACTGCGGCATAGGAAGCTTCCGCATCGAACAACCCGCATCCCGGAAAGCGCACAATATTATTCAGAAAGCGCAGCGATCCGCCCAGCGTGTGGTACTGATCGTTGATCTGGGCGTCGACGTGCCCGCGATAAGCCGCGGTAATTACGGCCGCAGCAGGCTGGTAGTCGGCCTCGGTCCATCGCCGGATTTCGACGTCTGGATGCGTCGCCCGCGTTTGCGGCACTGCGTTGCCGAGCCCGAGAACCATGAACAGCCTGGGATGACGCTGAAATCCCTGATCCAGAAACGGCCGCGCCACGCTCCCGGCTTCGTGCGCCAGCAGCTGCGCTTCGACGCGATGGACCCCGGGAGACTGCTGCAGAGTTTCGATCACGTGCGTCAGCAGCTTAAGTTCGACTTCGTGCGCGTTCGCAACACGGCCTCCGTTCGCCACAAACAGATCGCCGACCACTCCCTTGCTGCCTTCATACACGAAGAAGCTGTAACCGAAAATGCGGCCGCGCTCGATGGCAGCGTATCCAGGAAGGATTTTGGCGTCGACATAGCGCAGAATCATCTCCGCCGATCCGTTGTAGTCCCATGACAGCAGACTCGCCCACACCCGCGACTCGTCATCGAGCAGCGGACGCAAATCCACGGACGAAAAATGCCTGAGGTCGAGAATCTCCACGGGGCTCCTGCAAAGTCAGCCTAACAACTTCGGCTTCTTCGCGGCGGCAGAACTTCGAGTTTAGTGCGTTCGACGATGCGAGGCAATCCGGCGGAACACAGGGCGGCAACATCAATTATAGAACTTAGTTCGCTGAACCAGTCTTCGCCGCTGCAATCCAGAAATAATCCACGTGCTGCGCCGCATAATGCCCGAGATAGGAGACGCGGCGCCCCGCCACGAGCTTTGCAACCTCCGCCTGCGAATTCTCCGGCGCGACCAGCAAATGTTCTTCTTGCGGAACGCTGCCCCAGTCGTAGTTGAAGGTTAACTGGTTNNGTCTGGTCAAGCGCCACCGAGCCCAGTTTCAACACCGCTCCGACAGTAAGAACGACCGGTATCAGCGTAATGAACCTCAACATGCGCAGGCCTGTCTTGCGCACCAGTGTGAGCGCAATTCCGGCGCAGAGTACAAACGCCACGGCGAGCGCCACCAGCATCGGTTGTCCCCCCGGAAGACGATGCTGCGTAATCAGGTAAGCAATCAGCAAGGCCGGAATAATTGGGGCTGCCGCCAGCAACGCATGCGGCACGGCCAGCCATTTCGTGGCCGATCCCGCTTCACTTTGTTCCAGATGCCGCCGCAGATACTCCGCTAACAGCAATGCACCCGCCGGAATCGCGGGAAGAATATACCCGGGCAGTTTCGACTGCGAGATCGAGAAGAACACCACAGGCACGATCAGCCAACAACCGGCGAACACGTTGAACTGATATTCGAGACCACTTTCGCTCGCGTCCGTTGCAGTTGGTCTAGCCCACCACATGCGGATCGTCTGAACGAAAGCTGCAATCACGAAGACCGTCCACGGAACCAACGCCAGTGCCGCTACTGGCAAGTAATACCAGAAAGGTTCGGTATGGTGATAGAGGTTTTTCGAGAACCGTCCGAGATTATGCTCGATGATGAATTCGCGGAAGAATCCCGGATTACGCATCTGCACCGCGAAATACCAAGGCAGAGCGATCGCGCAGAAAAGGAAAATCCCCGGCAGCCAGAGTGTCTTCAGAACCGGGCGCCATTCTCGAACCACGGCCGCATAGAGGACGACGACCACAACGGCGAGAAACGGCGCGACCGGTCCCTTCGCCAGCATTCCCAAGCCCATGCAGCTATAAAAGGCAGCAAGATAGACTCTTTTTCCATTCTCCCTCCAAGCCCACCAGCCGAGCATGCCAATCGCAAAAGCCGCCGCCAGCGCCATGTCCATTGAGGCGGCACGGGCATAGCCGATGATTCCCGCGGAAGATGCCGTGATCAATGCGCCATCAACTTCAAAGCCAGGCCGGAAACGGCGAAGGAAAAAGTACACCGCCAGTACGAGGAAACTAGCGTCAAACGCCGCAGGCAGCCGCGCAGCCCAATCGCTCACGCCGAAGATCCTGTACGCGAGC
>PMXH01000013.1 GCA_003165855.1 Acidobacteriaceae bacterium
CCGAATTCGACGGAATCCCCTGTACCCCTCCGAAAGCTTCAAAGCGATCTCCGTCATACCGGAAGATGCCGTTTTCTGTGCTCACCCAGATAAACCCAACCCGGTCCTGGAAGATTCTCCGGACAGTAAGGTTGGTCAAGCCTTCAGTAACTCCAAAACTCCTGAAGCTGTATTCCTGGGCGCACAGCGTCGCGCCTGCTATTGTCGCCAGGAAAAATGCGAGCGGGATTGCTTTACGGAGCACCGAAAACAACTATCGGCATATCGGCTGGAATCTTTAGCTGGCTTGTTTGAACTCTGTCGGGTGGATGGGAGATGAATTACGGAGTCCCGGCTGGTTTGTCGCCCAACCGTCAGTTATATCTCAGTAAACNNGCGGAGCTTTGCCGACATATCGTTCCCAATCCAAACTCGATGAGTGACTCGGATTTCGCCTCACTTGAGCTCAACCTAGCCGTCTTTTCCGATGAGAAGGTCTTCTGTCTCCATATCCATACCTTCGCTTTGACCATCCAGCCACCTTATGCAGGTGCAAGGCGTTGCCTATTTCCACCTACACGAGAATCGGATTGTGCTGGAATAGAATCTGATCGGGCCCCCTTTAGGTGTTGCATCTATGCCGAAACAAACAACACGAAATCTCATGCGCGGAGCACGCTCAGTCGCTGGGCTAGGTCTGGTGGCGACAACAACCTGGATTGCCTTCGAGGAAATTCACGCGAATGCGCTGATTGCCGGGTTCGCCTACGTGCTCATCGTGCTGATCGTTGCCGCACGCTGGGGACTCATTGAGTCACTTCTGACGTCAGTCGCGGCGATGCTCTGCCTCAATTACTTCTTCCTGCCACCGGTAGGGTCACTCACCATTGCCGACCCTCAGAACTGGGTGGCGCTCTTTGCATTCATGGTGACCGCCGTGACAGCGAGCCAGCTATCTGCGAGCGCTCGGAGCCGGGCTGCCGAGGCTCAGGCGCGACGAGCGGAAGTGGAACAGCTCTACCAGATAAGTCTGTCACTTCTCCGGATGGATGCTACCCGGAGCCCCGGGCTGCAGATTGCAGAAAAACTCAAGAATCAGCTCGGCTTTCAAACCGTAGAGTTTTGCGATTCGCTGAGCGGTGAAGTCTTTACTGCTGGAGATGAAAAGGCGGCAATCCACCTTGATGCCCTCCGTACCGCTGCGAGTGGCGAGGTAGTCTGGCGCACGACGCGGATGGCAGAGACGGGCTCCGCAGAGTTTGTTATCTTTCCTGTTGCATTTGGGCAAGCCCTGTTTGGAAGCATCTGTGTTGTCGGTGCAATGCTCTCGGATACGGCGCTCCAGGCTTTAGCAAATCTGGCGGCCTCCGCCCTGGAACGCAATCGTCAACAGATCGCGCTTGGCCGATTAGAGGTCGCGCGCGAAAACGAGAGGTTGCGCGGAGTCCTTCTTGATGCGCTGGCGCACGAGTTTCTAACGCCCCTTACATCCATCAAAAGCGCTATCTCTACTGTTCGTACCGAATACGCGCATGAGGAAGAGGAGAACGAGTTCCTCTCGGTCATTGAAGAGGAATCGGACAAACTTGGGGAAATGATCAACGAGACAACCGATATGGCTCGGATCGTGCCTGGGAATCCGCGCATTCGCCGACGGAGGACGCAGGTCGCGGCCCTCATCCGGTCGGCGGTAGAACACCTGAAGAGCCTGCTGCGAGGTCGCACCGTGTTGATAGACATTGCCGAGGGGATCCCGGAGGTCGAGGCCGATCCAGAGATGGTCGGACTAGCGATTCGTCAGCTTATTGGGAATGCCATCAAATACTCACCTCCCGAAACAGTTATCGAAGTTCGCGCAACCTGCACGGAGGGCTTCATTGAAGTCCAGGTTCGCGATCATGGTGCTGGTGTTCCCGAAGACGAGATTGAATCTATCTTCGGGCGTTTTTATAGGGGAAAGAAAGTCAAAGAGGCGATTGCGGGAACAGGCATGGGACTGAGCATTGCTCGTGATATTGTGAAAGCGCATGGCGGCACAATGTGGGCAGCAAACGCGGCAGATGGAGGCGGCTGCTTTTTCTTTACTCTTCCCGTAGTGCTTCTGGAGAGCAGGTCATGAGAAATCCGAGCATCCTGATTGTTGACGACGAGCCACAGATTCGGCGCGTGATCAAGGCCGCTCTGAGCAAGCAGGGCTATGTTGTCGCCGATGCACGTAGCGGAGAGGCAGCCCTTGACATGATTCGGGAGGAGCGGTTCGATATGGTCATCCTGGACCGCAACATGCCGGGCATCGGCGGCCTTGAGACCTGCCGTACCATTCGGGACACTTCGGATATGGGAATCATCATGCTCACAGTGCGCAAGGCGGAGGAGGAACGTATTGAAGCGCTCGACGCCGGCGCAGACGACTACGTCACCAAACCGTTCAGCATGCCTGAGCTATCAGCGCGGATCCGGTCCAATCTACGCCGCGTGCCTTCGGTATCCCATGCCGGCGCACAAGCGGTCCGCTTCGGAAATGTGAGCGTGGATCTGGCGACACATCATTTGTCGGTGTCAGGAATAGATGTTCGTCTCACACCGAAACAGTTCGAAGTGTTGGCACATCTTATCGAAAACCCGAACGAGTCAATTCCTCATGCGCGACTTCTCCAGGCAGTCTGGGGACCGGACTATCGCGACCAAGTCGAATACCTGCACGTGGTAGTCAACCAATTGCGGAAAAAGATTGAACTGGACCCCTCCCATCCTCGTTACATTATTACCGAACCGTGGTTCGGTTACCGTTTCCAGTTGCCCGATGACGCCGACTTGAGAGCCGAATAGCGGGCGCATTGGTTTGGCAAATTCCGGTATCGGTACCTGCCAGCGCCAGGGAAGAAAAGATGACCTTTAGGACTTTATTAGAAACCTGTCAGGACTTTGTTAGAACGCTGGGCTCAATCTATCTGCAGTGACTCGGACGCTCGTGTGCGTCGTCGCGGAGGTAGAAAAGTGATTGAGTCGATCTCACTCGGTGTAGTCGGCGGTGTTTGCGTGGCAGCTATGCTTTATATGCTCTATGGGTTCACCAAAGATTACGTTGGGTTTTCCCAACGCAACCGGCACTCCGGCGACGGATGGCACCGCAGGGGCTTCTAGATCGCAGGCGTGCATCGCTATGTTTCGCGGCTCAGCTTTTGAAACCGACGTCGGCTCGGCGAGTTCGGGTAGTTCCTAACGAACATCCACTTGCATCGCTGACATTTACACAGCCCGGAAATCATCTCGGATATACGCAAGATTCTCACCGGTAGAGAGGCCAAACCGCTCATTCACCTTATGTTGACAGCTAAGAGTGCCACGCTTGAGGGATCGGTATTGAAAAATGCCGCACTGTTCAGCAAGGCGGCGCTTTGGAATGGAACTATGTCGGCATGTGTCCAGAGGCAGATTCACGAGTCGACTTATTCCTGGCAACCTCGGCCCTGAGCGGACGTTCTAGACTGTGATTTAACCCATAGGTTTTCA
>PMXH01000341.1 GCA_003165855.1 Acidobacteriaceae bacterium
ATTGTGGATGGCAAGTCGAACAAGGAAATTGCAGTGGTGCTCGACCTCAGCGCCAACACGGTTGCGGTACATCGCGCCAATATCATGAACGCACTCGGCATTCACAAAACTGCCGAGCTGGTGGTTTATGCCATTCGTGCCGGGCTGGTGAATATTCCGTGAATCGCAGATCCTTTCTGCGACGCATGGCTGGTCTGGCCTCGGTCTCACAGTTGCCGCTGCTGCGGGCTTTGGGCGCGGCAGGCGGTTCCGCCGCGTCGCCCGGGTTTCGGTTTGCTGATNNTACGACCGCGACGGCTGGCAGGACATTCTTCTGATCAATGGAATGGATTGGCCGGGCCACAAGCAGCGGCACTCCACGCTGCGGCTTTATCACAACAACGGGAACGGCACTTTTACCGACGTCACTTCCCGCGCCGGACTGGATATAGAAATGTATGGCATGGGCGTGGCCGTCGGCGATTATAACAACGACGGCTTCCCGGACATTCTGGTCACTTGCGTGGGGCAGAATCGGCTATTCCACAACACCGGCAAGGGGACTTTTATCGACGTAACGAACGTCAGCGGTCTGGGGAAACGCCTGGGGTTCAGCACATCCGCTCTCTGGTTCGATTACGACCGCGACGGGCTACTCGATCTTTTCGTCTGCAACTACGTGAAGTGGTCGCCCGAGCGCGACGTGTTCTGCAGTCTCGACGGCAAACATAAATCGTATTGCACTCCGGAAGCCTATCGCGGCGAGACCTGCTGGCTATTTCATAACCGGGGCAACGGCACTTTCGAAGACGTCACCGCATCCAGCGGCATTTTTGACAGCAGTTCCAAATCTCTTGGCGTCGCGATGCTGGATGACGGGCAGGATGGTTGGCCCGATCTGCTGGTGGCGAATGATACCCAACCCAATAAACTGTACCGAAACCTACGCAACGGAACTTTTCGAGATGCCGCTGTCGAGGCTGGACTGGCCTTCAGCAGCGAGGGCAAGGCGCGAGCCGGCATGGGCGTGGACATTGCGGATTTCACAAACTCCGGCCGTTCCGGCGTGGCCATCACGAACTTCGACAATGAAATGACAGGCTTGTACGAGTTCGGGGGCAAAACCTACGAAGATGTTGCGGCGCAGGCCGGAGTGGGCCTGGCTTCCAAGAATAGTCTGGGGTTCGGATGTATTTTTCTCGATGCCAATCTCGACGGCTGGCTCGATCTTGCCGTAGCCAACGGCCACATCGACGACACGGTGCGCAATATCCGCGGCAACGTGGGATACGCCCAGCCCCCGTTGTTGTTTCTCAACAACAGCAAAGGAAATTTTCGTGACATCGCGACGGAAGTCGGCGGTGGATTCGAACGGCCGAAGGTTGGACGTGGCTTGGCCTATGCCGATTTCGATCGCGATGGCGACCTTGACTTGCTGCTCACCACGAACAATGGTCCGGCGTATCTTTATCGGAATGATCAACTGACGGGAAATCGCAGCATTCGTTTTCGGCTGGTCGGTACCAAGTCGAACCGCGATGGCATCGGCGCGACGGTACGGATTGTCTCCAGCGGTTCGAGCCAGTCGCGCATGGTGAAGAGCGGTTCCAGCTATCTGTCGCAATCCGAGCTTCCAGTGACATTCGGACTGGAAAAACGTGATCGCGTCGAGCGAGCAGTCATTACCTGGCCCAGCGGCAGAACAGAAGAATTCCAGAACCTGGCGGCAGGGCGATGCTACGAATGTACCGAGGGCAAGGGGATTTCTCCGCTCGATGGATATTGATTAGCGCTTGCGAGTCGCCCTAAGGTCGGGTAACGGTGCCTGCAGTGGTCAGGTCTATGTCGACTGATTCATTCACTCGCAAGAACAACGTGCTTGGGTTCTTCATGCCCCAACTCGCATAAGGCACCGCGAAGTGAAGCGTCGCGGTCCAGTGATCCGGGAACATCTCAACCTCGGCGGGAACTGTTAGTTCATGGTCCGCTCCGTGGATGTTGAAAATTCCGTGAACCCGCACCGAGGACTTTCCCTGCAGCGCCACGGTTCCGTCAACGCGATCGGGACGGAATGCAATTTCCGGGAAGCGGTCGCTCTCCAGTATCTCGCGATGCATCTTCCGGTCCCGCAACCCCATGCCGCTTTCGCCACTCTTGGCGTCTACAACGATTTCGCCCGTGAGTTTCTTCGACGCAGGGTCGAGGCGTAGAGCGCCACGCTTCAAATGGAATGTTCCGCGAACCGTGTGCAGCACATCCCCAAGCGTGAAGCCGATAGGGGTGTGCTGAGGATCCAGTTGGAATGACACGCTCTGCGCCGCAGCCGCAAAGCTGGCAAGAGCGAGAAACGCAATCCCAGCCACGAATGGCCGGTGCACTCGACCTCGGCGGAATCCCTGGATGTCTTCTCTCATCGGTTATGCCGTCAGCAGTCCCCAGCCCAGGGTGAGCCCGTCGAGCGCGAGGTGAAACGGCGAAAGAGTGCCAACGTGAAGGGCCAGCAGTCTGCGAAAAACTTCGGGACGCTTTTGAAAAATCTGGAGAGTGCGCCGCTGACACCCGGGACGCCCGTCGAGCATGAGCATCAATCGTGCCATCCACAAGGGGCGCAGGGCCAGGCGGCGATGTGCGGCCTGGTAGCGGACGAGATTGCCAGATCTGAGGCAGTTCGCGAGCACCGCGGCCTGGCTGAAGGAGAGCCCGAGACCCTGGCCGGTGATTGCATCGACGGTGCCCGAAGCGTCGCCGATCAACGCAACGTTGCCCCGCCAGACGCACCTCAGTTTGCGATTGGCAGAGAGCGCGCCTCTTTCAGCTGAGGCCGGTTCAGCTCCACGGAGCCGGGCGTTGAGCTCGGGCAACGCGGGTAACGATTCTTCCAGGCGAAGCTCGGGGTTGTGTGAGGCCACAGCCACACAGACTTGCTCATTGCTCACCGCTGTGGCAAAGCCCTGAATATGCTCTCCCCAATATATTTCCATGCGGTCGGTCCAGGGCGGTACACGATAGTGCCGGCGAAAAGCATATCGGAGGTTGGTTCGCGAGTGAGCGTCCAGGTTCGCCCAGCGGCGCACACGGGAGTTGACCCCATCAGCCCCAATAATCCACCGCGCGCGGATCGTGCGCTCGCCGAGTTGAACTTCCTGGCTGGAAATCCCTGTAACTGCGGTTTGCCAAAGCAGATCGACCCCCAGCCCGGCCGCACGTTCGATCATGATGCTATGCAATGCGGTCCGGCGAATTGAGAGTCCGCGGGCGCCGGACGGGAAATCCGCTTCCGCCGATAACTCGGAACTGAGGAAGCGCACGCCGCGAACCGGGTACGCCTCAACCGCAGGCACCGCAACTCCCAGCCGTTCCAGCGCCGTAATCGCGTCGGGCATCAGCGCTTCCCCGCAGGCCTTGTCAATCGGCGGCGTCGCGCCGTCGGCAACTACAACCCGAANNTCGCGCCGTCGGCAACCACGACTCGAAATCCCTGCTGGCGTGCGGCAATCGCTGCCGCCAGTCCAGATGGGCCGCCACCGATCACGAAGACGTCTGTCGATTTCAGCAACTTCGTGACCTCACCATTCCAGAAGCAGAAGCTCGGAACAAAACCCGGGCCCCATGGCGGCAAGCAGACCCAGCGTGCCCGGCTCAGGACGCCGGTTCTTCATTACGTCTTCGAGCACGCACAGCACGGAAGCAGAAGAAAGATTCCCCACTTTACGCAGGCAATCCCAGGAGGCATCGAGCTGTCCATTGTGCAATCCCAGTGCGTCGCCGTAGGCTTCGAGCACTTTTGGTCCTCCGGTGTGCAGAACCCAACTCTTAAGGTCGCTTCGCTGGAGGCCGTTGTCCGCCAGAAAAACGTCCACGTCCCGCCCCAAGTTTTGCCGAATTAGATTCGGAACCTCAGTGGAAAGTAAGATGCGGAAGCCTTTCTCGGAGATGTTCCAGCCCATCATGTCTTCTGTGCTGGGATAGAAGACTGAGCGGGTGGCGAGAATCTTAGGGCCTTGGATTTCAGGGCCGGATGAGGCGAATTCAGCGCCGGTCACAATCACAGCGGCAGCGCCATCGGCGAAAAGTCCTGACGAGATCAGGTTTGCGACTGACAAGTCTTCCCGCTGCAGCGTGAGCGAACAGAGTTCGACAGACACCAGTGCCGCTACCTGCGAAGGATACGCGCGCACGTAATCTGCAGCGCGGGCGATTCCCGCGGCTCCGGCCACGCATCCTAGTCCAAAGATCGGCGTGCGGCGAATGTTCTTCGACAACCCCATGCGGTTTATCAGCAGCGCGTCGATGGAAGGGCTGGCGACTCCGGTGACCGTCGTGAACAGCAACGCCCCCAGGTCTTGCGGCTTCAGCCCGGCGTTCTGTAGTGCAACGCAGAGAGCCTGCTCCCCCAATTCCTGTGCCACTTTGATCCAGATGTCATTGGCCTGGCCCCAGGTCTTGATATCCACGTACTCTTCCGCGGGGATCGCGAGGTAACGGCCATCCACCGTGACGTTGCGATGCAGCCGCGCCAGCAGCAGGGGATTCTTGAGTTGGTCTCCCCAGTAGTCCTGGAGCCGATCCAGAAGAACTTTCTGAGAGTAGTAATGCTTCGGGAATGCGCTTGCCGCGCTAGCGATCCTCATGGATTCTGACTCCTGAGTCAGTCTCGGCACAAAATCAGCGCAAAGCTCAAAGAATCGGGGAAGCTTGTCCGGATTCGATAGCTGGGGCTCCCGTTGTGGTTGCATCCGGGTAGGCCGGTGCCGGCTTGTACATTGTCGCAGAGTTTAAGACTTTTGTTTGTCCCTGGCTCGTAAAACCGACTACTTCACGGGCTGGGCCGGAATTCCGCCCCATGATGTATTTAGCTTGGATGTCGCGGGGAAAGCGTAGCCTGCCCGGCGCCAAGGTCACACTGTGCTTGATTCAACTACTGCAATATTGCGATCGAAGTACTACCGTTCCCGAGAGGATATGTGGCAATCGCATTTAAGCTTCCCCCGCTGTTGCCAAACGCCTGCACTCCCCCCGACGTCTGATTTCCCACGTACAAGTATTTTCCGTTGGGGTCAAGCGCCAGGGAAATCGGCTCAGCCTCGGAGCCGAAGGGGGAATCCTGAATTGCCGCAGGAAATCCCGTACCAGCCGTAATCGAATAGGTCGCAATGTTGTTGGAGCCCTCATTCGCCACGTAGAGAAACTGCCCGGTGGGATCGACGATCAGCGCGACCGGATGCTGACTCGCATTAGCGAGCGGAGATCCAGGGACTTGCGTCAAGCTGCCGGGCAGAGTGCCGGGCGCACTAATTGTGTAGATAGAGATCGAGTTTGCATTTCCGCCGTTCGCCGCGTAGAGATACGTTCCGGTCGGGTCGATGGCCATTGCGGTGGGATTATTATCCGCAGTGGTGGTCAAGGAGACCGGACTCGACGAAAGTACCCCGGCATTTACGCTGAACACTGCGATCACTCCCGTCGGCGAGCTGGGAGCGCTGATGTAAAGGAAGTTGCCTGACGGCGACAACTGCATACTGGTAGGAGATAGGTTGATCGAAAACGGTAGCCCGACCGCTGTGAGCCCGCCACTGCCGCTATCAATCGAGAAGACCGAAATACTGTTTGACAAGGCGTTGCCGACGTACAAGTATCCTCCGGCAGGGTCCATGGCTAAGAGCGTCGGAAGCGTGCCCACCGGCGTCCGCGAGACCTCGTTCAACGAGCCGTTGCTAGCGATCGAGAAGAGGGAAACATCGTTTTCATTTTGACCAGGATTGGCGGCGTACAAGAACTTTCCGGAGGGATGGAGCACCACAGCCCGTACTCCGTCGCCCACCGTATACGGACTTCCCGAAAGCTGCGTGAGTATGCCGGAGTAAGGGTCTTCCCGGAACGCAGCAATTTGATTGGCGGAGGGGACGGCGGCGTAGACGAAATGACTCGATGTGCCGCCGCAACTCATGAAACCGGCTACGCTTGCGAGAACCAACATCAAGATCAGTGCCTTCTGAAGCATCCGTTACTCCTGAGAGAATTTGAAAGCGAAGAACAATAATACCGGGCCGGCGGGAAACCGGCACTGAAACACCACATTTTCTATCATACGGTCACCATAGGGAAAAAGGGGGCTGCATCCGTCACGAGTAATTTCGTGTCCTGTTGGGTGGAGGGTTCTTAGGTCCAGCTGAAGCTCTCGCTCAGGCTCCTTCCGCCTATTCCTGCGATGCACTGCCGCTCAACCCAGGTTGCACGCCGACTACGCGAGAGTAGCTCACGTTGCGTCTCGCAAGAAGCAATCTCTTAGAGGGCTGGACTCGGCGTGGCCGTGCCGGAAGAGTCTTCCATCACAGATCGGGACTCTCCACCGCGCAGGGCCAGCCGTAAGCGGTCCAGATAAACATACACGACCGGCGTGGTGAATAGCGTAAGCGCCTGGCTGACGATCAGCCCGCCGACAATCGTGATGCCCAGAGGACGGTGCAGTTCGGAGCCGGTTCCCCTGCCGAGCGCCAACGGCAAACCTCCCAGCAGAGCCGCCATGGTNNTAGATGGCGTCGACCGGCTTCTTTCCTTGCGTCCGCTCCACGTCGAGCGCCACATCGATCATCATAATCGCGTTTTTCTTGACCAGACCGATCAGAAGAATGATACCGATCATTCCAATCACGTTGAGTTCGTTGTGGGTCAGGCGCAAGGCGAGCAGTGCGCCTACGCCGGCGGAGGGAATCGTCGAGAGAATGGTGATGGGGTGAAT
>PMXH01000538.1 GCA_003165855.1 Acidobacteriaceae bacterium
TTCCTGCTATGTCCGACGCAAACGTCCGCCAACAAGCCGAAGACCGCTACTATGCCGCGCTTGATTTGATGGGGGATGGGAAGCTGGAGGAGGCGGTAACGGCTTACCGGGAATCGCTGGCGATCGACCCTGAATTTACCGAGGCCATGCATGGGCTGGCACGCGCGCTGCAGGATCTGCAACGTTACGATGAAGCGATCGCGGTGGCCCAGCGAATTACGGAGTTGGATCCGGACGACGTGCTGGCGCGCACCAGCTTGTCGGTGCTTTATCAGAAAAAAGGAATGATTCCGGAGGCGGAAGCCGAGGGAGCCAAGGCACGGGTGCTGGGTTGGAAGCAACAGTTGAAGAAAAGCAGATCCTAGCTCCTAGCTTCTAGCTTNNCGCCTGAAGGCGCGTTAATGCTAATGCACTTGCGGCACGCCTGAAGGCGTGCCCTGATACGAATCTCGCTGACGCCGCGGGTTGACGAAAGAGCTAGAAGCTACGAGCTAGAGGCTAGAAGCTCACAGCTCGTACTTCTTCATCAAATGCCGGAAAGACCGGTAGGAGATGCTGAGCAGATCGGCGGCTTTGGTTTGCACACCGTTGGAGCGGTCCAGAGCGCTTTGCAGCAGAGTGCGCTCGATGCCCGCCACATAGACTTCCATTCCCACACCTTGAGGAAGCACNNTTCGACGTGCAACTCGTTGGTCATTTCCAATGCAACCGCGCGCTCGATGGTGTTTTCCAACTGGCGAACGTTACCCGGCCAATCGTACCCACAGAGAGCGTCGAGCGAGTTTTGATTGACCCGCAAGATGCTTCGGTTGGCGGCCGCGGCGTATTTCTTTAGAAAGTGATTGGCCAGCAGGGGGATGTCTTCGCGGCGCTCGCGCAGGTCCGGCACGCGGATGGGGATGACGTTGAGACGGTAGTAGAGATCTTCGCGGAAAAGGTTTTCGGCGACGGCCTTGTCGAGGTCGCGGTTGGTGGCGGCGATGACTCGCACATCAATGGAGATCTCGCTGGTGCCGCCGACCGGACGGACGGTGCGCTCCTGCAACACGCGCAGCAGTTTCACCTGCATGGCCATGGTCATTTCGCTGATTTCGTCGAGGAAGATGGTGCCGCCGCCGGCAACTTCAAAGAGTCCCCGCTTGTTTTGATTGGCGCCGGTAAAAGCTCCCTTCAGGTAGCCGAAGAGTTCGCTTTCCAGCAGAGTCTCTGGGAAAGCGCCGCAGTTCACCGAGACGAAGGGCTCGGTGGCGCGGGGCGAACAGATGTGGACAGCGCGGGCTACCAGTTCTTTACCGGTGCCGCTTTCGCCGTGAATCAGGACCGTGCTGGCGGTAGAAGCGACGGTGCGGACGGTGTGCTTTAACCGCTCCATGGCGGCGCTGGAGCCGATGATGTTGTCGAGCGAGTTGTGGGAAGCAGCGTCGCGGCGCAGGGCGAAATTTTGTTTACTGAGAGACAGTTTTTCGAGCACGCGGTTGATGGCAAGCTTGATTTCGTCGACCAGGCCGGGACTCTTGCGAATGTAATCCGACGCGCCTCCGGCTTTTACCGCTTCCACCGCGGCTTCGTAGTCGTCCACAGCGGTGATGAGGATGACCGGGGAATCGGGTGAAACGCGATGGGCATGACGCAGAACTTCGATGCCGTCGATGTTCGGCATCTTGATGTCGGTGATGATGAGATCGTAAAGGGCGCCGTCGATCTTGTTCTTGGCTGCCTGACCGGATTGCACGGTCTCGACGCGATGTCCGTCGCGGCGCAAGGCAATGTCGAGCATTTCGCAGATGGAGCGCTCATCGTCGCAAACCAGGATGTTAGCCACGCACCCTCCCTTCCGCCGCCGCAGCCGCGAGTTGCGCGGGCCGAGCCGCAGGCAGCGAGGGTGGGACGAAATCGGAGGCAGGGCGAGTGCCGGGCGATTGCCTCTCTGCCTCGAGCCGCCGCAGCCGCATGACGAACGTGGTTCCCTGCCCGGGCTTGGAGCGCGCCCACACTTTGCCTTCGTGCGCCTGTACGATCTGGTAGACGACCGCCAGTCCAAGGCCGGTGCCCCCTTCAAAGTTCGATTGGAAGGGCTCGAAGATTTTTTCCGTCTGTTGCGGGGTCATTCCGGTTCCGGTATCCGCAAAGCTGACTTGCCAGTCATCGGCCAGAGGTTCGATCGAGACCTTGAGTGTGCCACCGTCGCGCATGGCGCGCACGGCGTTCTCGGCGAAATTCCAGAAGACTTGTTTGATTCTGTCGCCGTCGGCGAGCACCCAGGCTTCCTGGACGGCAAACCCGCTCTCAATGACGATGCCGGTATTTTCCACGGTCATGCGGTGTCGCATGAGGGTGAGTGTGTCTTCCAACAGGGGCACGAGGTCGGTCTTGTCGAAGTGATACTGTTTGCCGCGGGAGTAAGCCAGAAAATCTGTAATGATTCCGTTCAGGCGGTGCGATTCACGGGTGACGATATCGAGCAGGCGCCGGTGTTCCTCGCTCATCTCGGGGATGCCGGAGAGCATGCTGACGGAGCCGGCGATGGAAGTAAGCGGATTGCGGATTTCGTGGGCGATGGCCGCCGCCAGCCGGCCCACAGCCGCCAGCCGATCCTGCATGCGGACTTCGCGCTCCAGACGACGGATTTCGGTGAGGTCATCCAGGGCATAGACATAGCCGAGGGCACCGCGCTCGGGCACGCTCAGGGCGGCCACTCTTACTCGAACCGTCCGGCGGAATGTTCCCGCCGTGTCGAACCGGACTTCCGCGTGGGTCTGCGACTCGGCGTTCGGTAGGGCGTCCAAGAACAACTCCGTGACCGGTTTTCCCAGCAACTGGGCGGCCGTGCGCTCCAGAAGCTTCTGGGCCGCACTGTTGACCAGCGTAATCCGCCCATCGAGACCGGTCGTGATCAACCCGCTGCTGACCGACTGAATAATGTTCTCGTGCAGGATCTGAAGATCCTCGAGCGCGCCGCTGGCGTATTTCAGTTGCACGCGCGCCTGCCGTAACTTGGCGACCAGCAGGCCGGCCAGGTAGGCGACCGCGAGGAACGCAAACAGGTTCACGAGAATGATTCCCTGCAGCGCTTTCAGGTCAGGATGAGTTGTGCAGTAAGACCGGACAACGCCGTAGTAATTGAGTTCCAGAACCGTTCCGTAAAGAATGAAGGCAAGAGCGGCGACCAGATAAGCCCACACCCGCGGAAGCAGAATGCTGGCCACGATAATGACCAGAGGGTAGAGGAAGTTGAGAGAACTGTCCCAACCTCCGGTCTGATGCACGACCAGACTAACCAGGACCAGGTCGGTCATAACCTGCAAGGATGCTTGCAAGCGATGCTCATGCCAGGCGGAAAGCAGGAGCGCATAGAAGAGCGAAAAGGCATACCACACGAGGACAGTGCTGACGAAAAGGCGCAGGGGCAGCAGTGCAGGCGTGAAGTGCGCCACGGTCAGCTGGATTACCAGCAGAAAAGTCAGGATCAGGATCCGTACTCTGACCAGCCAAGCCAGCCAATTCCGCTCGTCAAAAGTCGATTGCATTGAGTCCCGATGTCCTGGAAGAAACATCCGGCACGAGCCGCAGGCCNNGTGGCTTCGCCGACGCCGATCATCTGAGTCACCATGTTCGGAAACACACCACATTCCCGGAGGGGGTCGACGATGGTTCGGCCTTCTTCGATGGCTTTGCGCACTTTCATCAGCGCTTCTTCCAGAACGGCGTTGCCGGAAGTTCTGGCGGTGATAGCCAGACCTTCCAGGATGGGCACGCCCGAGGTAATCAGGGTACCCAGAGTGCGCGTGAAGCGGCCGACAGCGATCTTGCGCAACAGGCTACCGACAACCGGCATCTTGAGCAGCGCTTTGTCGAAGTAATAGCGCCCTCGCGGGTGCTTGCGGATCTGCTTAAGGCCGAAAACCAAGCCAACGACTCCGCCGATGACAACCCACCAGAAACTCTGCACGAACCCGCTCAACCCCATGACGATACGAGTGGGAAGAGGCAGGGCAACGCCCAGTCCAGCAAAAAGGTTGGAGAAGATGGGTACGACCCACTTGAGCAGAGCACCGACAATCAGCGTAGCAATGCCTACGACCGCCACGGGATAGATCAACGCCGATTTCACGGCCGCATTCAGGCGAACCGCTTTTTCGACGTAGGTCGCCAGCCGCTGCAAGATGATATCCAGGATACCGCCGGTTTCACCCGCTTCGATCATGTTGGTGGTGAGGTCGTCGAAGACATTGGGGTAACCCCGCATGGCATTGGCCAGAGTCGCGCCGCCTTCCACCGTGGTACGGACGCCGGTCAGCGTCTTCTGGAACGTCTGGCTTTCCTGGTTCGCTGCCAGGATTTCCAGACATTGCACCAGCGGCAGTCCGGCATCGATCATGACCGAGAACTGGCGGAAGAAAATTGCGATGTCCTTGACCTTGACCTTACTCGATCCGAAGGTAGGCATGGAGAATTCCTTGCCTTTTTCCCGGATCGCACCGGGCGTAATGCGCTCGCGTCGCAATTGCTGTCCCAGCGCCTGTTTGCTTGGCGAATTCCGTTCCCCGGAGATCTTCTGTCCGTCGGCGTCTTTGCCGGAAAATGTGAAAACTGGCATGGTTTTAATCTCTCCTCAACTGGCGGTCGCTGATTCCCGAACTCCTCTGCGGCCCAACTGGCTGGGCTTTGCTCCTTGTAGCCATCGCCATATGCGATGTACCGTCACTGTTCTAGCCTTTCGATTGCGTAGCTCCTCGCGCCAGAGCCGATCCGGTCGTACCGCCCCGATTCGACAAGGTGGCGCCGCGGTTAATCATTTCCTGCAGTTCTTCCGGATTGCTGGAGCGCTGCAGCGCTGTTTCCAGCGAAACCAGCTTCTGGGAATAGGCCGTGGCCAGCGCCTGGTTGAACGTTTGCATGCCGAATTTGTCCTGTCCGGACTGCATGGCCGAATACACCTGGTGAATCTTATCCTCGCGAATCAGATTGCGGACCGCGGGATTCGGGATAAGAATTTCCATGATCATGGCGCGGCCCTTGCCATTCATGGTCGGCAGCAGGGTTTGGCACATGACGCCTTCCAACACCAGCGAAAGTTGGGCTCGAATCTGCGGCTGCTGGTGCGCCGGAAAAACGTCGATGATGCGGTTGATGGTGGAGGTTGCCGAATTGGTGTGCAAGGTACCGAAGGTCAAGTGACCGGTTTCGGCGATGCGCAGCGCCGACTCGATGGTTTCCAGATCGCGCATTTCACCGATCAGCACGACATCTGGATCTTCACGAAGCGCGGCTCGTAAGGCATCGGTAAAGCTCTTGGTATCGGCATGGAGTTCGCGCTGGTTGACCACGCAGTTCTTATTCATGTGCACGAACTCGATGGGATCCTCAATAGTGAGGATGTGGTCGTGGCGCTCGCTATTGATCTTGTCGATCATGGCCGCCAGAGTCGTCGATTTGCCGGAGCCGGTCGGTCCCGTGACCAGCACCAGACCACGCGGCTTGTCGCAGAGCTTGCTCACCACGGCGGGCAGGCCGAGCTGATTAAAAGACTTGATTTCGAAGGGAATCAGACGGAACACAGCGGCCGTGGCTCCGCGCTGGTTGAATACGTTGGCACGGAAACGGGCCAGCCCCTTCAATCCGAACGAAAAGTCGAGTTCGAGGCTTTCCTCGAAGCGATGCTTCTGCGAGTCGGTCATCACGCTGTAGGCGAGTTGTTTCGTCTCGGCCGGCGTCATCTGCGGCAAATCGAGCGGCACCAGGTGGCCGTGCACGCGGATCTGTGGAGGCGAATTGGTGGTGATGTGGAGATCGCTGCCGCTCATCTCCAGCATTCTCTTGAGCAAATCACTTAACGACAAAGCCATGGCAAGAATCCTTCCTTCACGTTCTTAATCTCTTATTCTTCGTCCGTTAGTCGTTGGTCGTTGGCCATTGGCGAACGACTAGCGACCAACGGCGCTCTTCCTCAGTGAATGGTTTCGCGGGCAACTTCTTCGAGTGTGGTCATGCCCGCCGCAACCTTGATTAAGCCGCTTCGACGCAGCGTGATCATGCCGCGCTCGATCGCCTTCTTTTTCAGTTCAACCGCCGATGCGCCCACCAGAACCANNTTGTAACCGGTGTTGTTGCAAATACCGCAGCCCTTGCCTTTCTGGATCTTGACGGTCTTGGCTTCTTCCGGCCCGTATCCTTCTTCGATCAGGGTTTGCACCGGAACCTCTACGACCTCGGCGCAATCCTTACAAATGCGCCGCACCAGACGCTGGGCGCAGATCAGGTGAACCGAGGTAGCCACCAGGAATGGCTCAATGCCCATGTTCATCAAGCGGGTAATGGTCTCGGGCGCGCCGTTGGTGTGCAGAGTGGAAAGCACCAAGTGGCCGGTAAGTGCGGCCTTGATGGCGATTTCCGCAGTTTCGAAATCGCGGATTTCGCCGACCAGGATGATGTTGGGATCCTGCCGCAGGAAGGATCGCAGAGCGGCGGCAAAGTTCAGGCCGATCTGCTCCTTCATCTGCACCTGGTTGACGCCACCCAACTGAAACTCGACCGGATCTTCGGCGGTCATAATGTTGGTGTCGGGCTGGTTCAGGCGCGAAATCGCGGAATAGAGTGTGTTGGTTTTGCCCGATCCCGTGGGTCCGGTGACCAGCACCATGCCGTAGGGCTTGAGAATGGCTTTTTCGAATTTCACCAGCGACTCGGGTTCGAAGCCGAGCTTGGTCATGTCGAGGCGCAGGTTCTCTTTGTCGAGCAACCGGAGCACGATCTTTTCGCCCCAGAGTGTGGGCAGCGTGCTGACGCGGAAATCGAGCTGCTTCTTGCGGCCGCCGATGTTCATCTTCAGCATGATGCGGCCGTCCTGAGGCAGACGCTTCTCGCTGATGTCGAGCTTGGCCATGATTTTCAGGCGCGAAGTGATGGCGTCCTTGAGCTTGAGCGGCGGCGACATGATCGACTGCAGGACGCCGTCAATGCGGAAGCGTACCCGGAACTCTTTTTCGTAGGGCTCGATGTGAATGTCGCTGGCGCCCCGCTTGACCGCGTCGGTGAGGATCAGATTCACCAACTTGACTACGGGAGCTTCATCCGCAGCTTTCTCCAGCTGCGAGAGCTCCATCTGCGCTTCTTCCGCCTGCACTTCGACGTCGGACTCGTTCATCTCCGACATCGACTGCATCACGGTTTCGAGGTCTTCTTCATTGCCCTTGGCGGCCCCGTACGATTTATCGATGCCCGCCAGGATGGAACTCTCGGAGGCGACAACCGGCTCGATGTTGAAACCGGTCATAAACTTGATATCGTCCATCGCAAAGACGTTGGTGGGATCGACCATCGCGATGGTCAGCGATGCGCCCACGCGGCTCAAGGGAAGAATCTGGTAGCGCTTCGCGGTTTCAAACGGAATCAGCTTGACTACGGCGGGGTCAATTTCAAAATAAGAAAGGTTGATGGCCGGAACGCCGTACTGCCGGGAAAGAAAATTGGTGACGTCCTCATCCGTGAGGAAGCCAAGCTTCACCAAGGCAGAGCCCAAGCGGACGTTCTGCTCCTTCTGCGCCTTAGTGGCTTGTTCCAACTGCTCTGGGGTAATGATCTTCTCTTTGACGAGAAGGTCACCCAGCCGTTGAGACATACGTCGATCTCCTGTCCGCTTAATGGAACGATGCCTGGAACTGTTACCGGCATTTGCACAAAACGCTGCTTTTGCTGCGGCGTCTTCGTGTTGACACAAATTGTCACAGCAAGTCGATTACCGTACCAGTTACCGTGGTACTTGGACCTGCCGTCGCTCCAGACACATAGCGAGCTTTCTTTCCGAACCCACGCCAGATGAGCTTTTTCCCTGGCAACACCTCGATCGCGAGCTGAGGTACATGCACTTCGGTAAGCTCCGGTAAGGATGTGCCGCCATAGGGTCTGCACCTCTCGCAGCCGGCGTACACTCACCGGGGAGGAGTCCTGACATTGCCGGCCGACGCCAAGCAGAGGCGGATTCGAACCTACTACCGCGCGTTGTTTCGAACCTGGGGACCACAGAACTGGTGGCCGGCGGAGTCGCGCTTTGAGATGATCGTGGGCGCTTATCTCACGCAGAACACGGCGTGGACGAATGTGGAAAAGGCGTTGACGAATCTTCGCGCGGCGCGGCTACTTAGCGCGCAGGGAATTCGCCGGGCACCTCTGGCGGAACTCGAGCGCCTTATTCGCCCCGCCGGGTATTTCCGTCAGAAAGCTAAGCGGCTGAAGATCTTCGTCGCGTTACTGGATCGACGATACGGAGGCTCCCTGACGAAGTTGCTGTCGCGCCCCACCAACCAGCTTCGCGAAGAACTTCTCCATCTGCATGGTATCGGCCCCGAGACTGCTGATTCCATACTGCTCTATGCCGGCAACCATCCGGTGTTCGTGGTGGACGCCTACACGCGGCGCATTCTGGCTCGCCATGAGATTCTGCCCGAACAAGCGCCGTATGAGGAGATTCGGGCACTGTTTGAGCGAGCGTTGACTCCCGTAGCACAGTCCGTCGCCGAGCCCGGCAAAACTGGGAATCAACAGTTACCCGCGAGCCTTCCTGGCGCTGCGCATCTTCCATCGCCGATGAGCACCGCCAAGCGCACGGCTCTGGCGCAGGTCTACAACGAGATGCATGGTCTTATCGTGGGCGTGGGAAAGAATTACTGCAGAAAATCACAGGCGCGATGTGACGAATGCCCTTTACAGAGGTTCCTGCCTCCGTCTAAGTAGATCAAGGGCTCGTGTCTCGGTCTCGGATGTTGGGTCTCGGGCTCCAGACGCAGGCACGCACCTCCGGGGAAAATTCTAGTTGTTTAGACACTTTTTGCGGTCTGCAATTCTGGCAGGAATGATGGCTTCTGTCTGCTGCGCTCAATCGCTGCGGCAGGAGGCAGATAACGCTGGTCTGCTCATCGGCACGGCCGTCCGTCCTTCACAACTTTCGGAGGCCGCCTATGCCTCTACTCTGGCGCACGAGTTCAACATGGTTGAGCCCGAGGATGCGATGAAGTGGTGGGTTCTACGGCCGGACGCGACCACCTTCGACTTTCGCCAGGGAGACGAGGTGGTTCGCTTCGCGCAGTCCCATCAGATGAAGATCCGCGGGCATTGCCTGGTCTGGGGACGTTACAACCCGGATTGGCTGACGCAGGGTCACTTCACCACCCAGCAGCTGTCGCAGCTTCTCCATGAGCACATCACCCGGGTGATGAAGCACTTTGCGGGCCAGGTTTTCGCGTGGGATGTAGTGAACGAAGCTCTGGATGAGAACGGAAATGTGCGGGATTCTCTTTGGTACAACCAGCCTGGGATCGGATTGTCAGAAAATGGAACAGCTTACATCGAGCAGGTGTTCCGCTGGGCTCACAAAGCGGACCCACGGGCTTTGCTCTTCTATAACGAAGCCGAGGGGGAAGGGCTGAACCGCAAATCGGACGCGATCTACGCCATGGTCAAGGATTTCAAGCACCGTGGCGTCCCTATCCATGGCGTGGGACTACAGATGCATGTTCCCAACCTCGACGCAAATGTCCCGGAGATCGCCGCCAACATTGCGCGGCTCACGGCGCTCGGCCTGCGGGTTCACATCACCGAACTGGACGTTTCTCTGCCGGTGGACTCCAGCGGCCGGCTTTTCCCCGACGACTTGACCCGCCAAGCCGAGGTCTATCGCGGAATCGTGTGGGCATGCTTAAACAGTCCGGGATGCACCGCGATCCAGACCTGGGGATTCACGGACAAGTACTCGTGGATTGGATCCCATTCGCGGGGCGCCCGGGGGCAGGCGCTGCCTTTTGATCGGGCCTACCAACCCAAGCCCGCTTATCGCGCGGTGTTGGAGGAGCTGTTGGCAGGAAGGTTGCCCGCGCATTAACGCGGTGCGGGATGAACGGTCAATGAGTGAAATCGCGATATTACGACAGCGCGAAGCTAGGGCAGGTCAGGGTGCCCGCCCTCAAGGACTGGGACAAGATCAATCTTCGGAGTTTTCGGGTCAACATCTCTGATGCGAAGCGTCAAAGTGTAAGAGGAAGACGATTTCAGCGGAATGCGTACGCAATGCCAATGCCAGAATGCGGCCCCTGATCCATCTGACATCAAGACCCAGATGGATTCATTCTGACCTTCTCTCGCCTTCCCGCTGGCTTGGCACACGACACCGTTTTCGTCACTTAAAACCGCATCGGGCGTGGTCCCTAACGTCGTTAGCTCAATTCGGTCCCTGTCGCTTTTTCCTTCGGCATAGAGCTCAAGAGACATTTCTTCGTTTGGCAGTCCGCGAAGACGGTAAACATATTCACCGGGCCGATAAAACGGGATGCGGCGCATTTTGATGCTGTAGCCGAGAACCGGGCCACCTGAAAAGTGAGCATCTCCCCGAAACCGCAGGGCAGGATATTCGTCGGCTAGCCAGATTACGAGGACAAGTGAGGCGACTACTGCTAGGGTGATATTTCTGGCTGAGAATTCCACGACTTGAGTATCGTAAATCGAGCTTGCATCTGAGTCCAAATTACTTGCGTTTGCTATGAACGCTCGAAAGTACTTTCCAGAGTGACGTAATCAGCCATTTCACTCAATGGTCCGGTTCCGGGCCACTGGAAAGGCCGCGATTGAGTGCCGGCGGCGGCCGCGTCTGCATCTATAATGGCTTCCGGTCCATCCCAAGCTTGCTGCCGGCGACTGAACGGCATGGCTGGACCGCGGAATTCGCGTGGTGCAGACCATTCCAACTCGATCCCCGAAGACCTCCAACCGCAGGCAGGTCATTATTCTGCTGGCGATGTCGGTTTTCCTCCTGCTCGCGATCCTGGTTTCCCAGACCGCGTTCGATCTGACTTTCTTACGCCCCGGCAATAATCAGCAGATCGTGGTGTTCGCCGCCTTGTCGGCGCTTATCTTCCTCCTGTTTGTTGCTCTGACCTTCGTCCTGTTTCGCAACCTGCTGAAGTTATTCGCTGAACGCCGCCTGGGAGTATTAGGCTCGAAGTTTCGCACGCGCATGGTAGCGGGTGCGCTCTTGTTGTCCTTCGTACCGGTCATGGTGATGTACTGGTTTTCATACGGACTGATGAACCGATCGATTGACAAGTGGTTCTCCACTCCGGTGGAGGAAGTTCGTGCCGACACGCACGCCATGGCATCCCTGTTAGGCAACTATGCCGCACAGAATGCGCGCGCCGAAGCGTCGGCCATCGNNCTTGGCGGAAGCGGCCGCTGGCCAGCCTGCCGATTTCACCTGGGAACAGACGGAATACACCTTGGGCAGCGCGCGGGTTGGAAGCGATGGCTTGATTCTGGTAGCCATCCCGCTTCCCCGCGAATTCTCCCAAACCGTCAAACACGTGGAGGAAAGCCAGCAACGCTATTTCGAACTGGCCCATGAACGCCGGCTGGTTCGCCGCACCTACATGGGCCTGCTCCTGTTGCTAACGATGATCGTTCTGTTTGTGACGACGTGGCTGGCGCTGTTTCTCTCCAAGTTGGTGACTCGCCCGCTGGCGGCCTTGGCCGAGGCAACGCAGGAAATCTCTCGCGGGCGTTTCGACTATCGCATCGACGTGAGCGCCGCCGATGAGATCGGCGACCTGGTCCGCTCGTTCAATCGCATGGCGGAAGAACTGGAAACCAGCCGGCGACAGATCGAAGCATCCAGCCGCGACGCGAGTGCCGCCAATGCCGAACTCGACCAGCGCCGCCGCCAGATGGAGACCATCCTCGAGAGCATCCCGACCGGAGTGTTGTCGCTCGACGGCGACCGCTGTGTGACCCATGCCAATCAGGCCCTGCTGCGCATGTTCCATCCGGAAGGCTATGCAGAAGGACATCACATGCTCCGCGGAGCCCGCCTGGCGGACGTATTTCCGCCGGATGTGCTGGAGGATCTGGAACCGCTGCTGCGCCGAGCCGATCGCATGGGCATGACCACCAGCCAAATGGAGATGCCGCTGCAGCGCACCTCGCTGAACGTGGCAGTCACGGTGGCAACCCTGCGCCATCAGGACGAGCGGTCTGGATACGTACTGGTCTTCGAAGATCTCTCCGATCTTTTGAAGGCGCAGAAACAGGCTGCGTGGCGCGAAGTGGCGCGCCGCGTCGCGCATGAGATCAAGAACCCGCTCACTCCCATCGCGCTTTCCGCGGAGCGCATTCAGCGTCATCTGGAGCGCGCCACACCACCCGACAAAGCGTCGTTGGATATTGTTCGTTCCTGCGCCGAAACGATCGCGGGAGCGGTCGAAACCGTTCGCCGACTGGTAGATGCATTCTCCACGCTGGCCCGCTTCCCCGCATCCAATCCGCACCCCGCGGATATCAATGAAGTGATCGAGAGCGCGCTCTCCATGTTCAATGGAAGACTCGACGGTATTGATTTGCACAAGTCGCTGGCTCCGGACCTGCCTAAAGTGATGGCGGACGCGGAGGCGATTAAGCGGGCGGTCGCCAACCTCGTGGACAATGCCGCCGAGGCTATGCAGCATTCGCTGGTGCGCGAGATCCAGATCTCAACCGCGCTGGTGGCCAGCCGCGACGCAGTCGAAATTACCATCGCGGATTCCGGCCATGGCGTGACCCGCGAACTAAAGGAACGCCTCTTTCTGCCCTATTTCTCCACCAGAAAGCGCGGCACCGGCCTGGGCCTGGCCATCGTGAGCCGGGTCATCGAAGAGCATCATGGGTCCATTCGTGTGGAAGA
Organism: Acidobacteriaceae bacterium; assembly: GCA_003165855.1. Lineage (GTDB taxonomy): Bacteria > Acidobacteriota > Terriglobia > Terriglobales > Acidobacteriaceae > Sulfotelmatobacter. Next base: position 12,698 of record PMXH01000538.1, read on the forward strand.
AAACCGGCCGATGGGAGCGCGATTCATCGTGGAGCTGCCGGTCGTTCCCGAGCCTGCGATTGCTAACGCCACGGTTCAGCATGCATAAACTTCTCATCGTCGACGACGAAACTGGGATTCGCGAATCGTTGCAGGGAGTGCTGGCAGATGAGGATTACGAAACCGATTCGGTCGAGAGCGGCGAAGAGTGCCTGAAGTTGCTACGGCGCGAGCACAGCTACGAAGTAGTGCTGCTCGATATCTGGCTGCCCGGCATCGATGGCCTGGAGACGCTGGAAAGAATCCGTGAGCTGGACAACGCGCCCGAAGTGATCATGATCTCGGGCCATGGCACGATTGAAACCGCTGTGCGTGCCACTAAACTCGGAGCTTTCGACTTCCTGGAAAAGCCGCT
>PMXH01000442.1:0-229 GCA_003165855.1 Acidobacteriaceae bacterium
CTTTGCGGCCTTCATACTTCACATCGGCCAGCTTGGCCAGATCGGCAGCCAGCGCGGGAATTGCCTGGTTCGAGTCCACGGTGAGAGAAACGCTTACCTCGGAGGTCGATACCACGTCGACCGCAACCTTGTGCCGATCGAAGGCTTCGAAAATCGCCCGCAGGAACCCGTGAGCCAGCAGCATACGCGGCGCGGCCACATCCACAATGGTGATGCGCTTCTTCACCGC
>PMXH01000442.1:237-5179 GCA_003165855.1 Acidobacteriaceae bacterium
TCGTCGAAGCTGATCACCTTGATCCGCCGCGCGTCCGGACAAATACGCGGATCGGTGGTCAGAATCCCGTCCACATCCGTCCAGATTTCAATCCGCTCGGCGCCCAGCCCAGCCCCCACAATCGCAGCGGAAAAATCAGACCCGCCCCGTCCAATCGTGGTCGTGATGCCAGCGCGGTTCGCTCCGATGAAGCCGCCCATCACCGGAACTTGGCCGGCATCGAGCAGCGGCTTCACTTTGGTTCGCAGGCGCTCGTTGGTTTCTTCCTGCTGCGGCACGGCCTGCATGTAGCTGCTATCGGTCACCAGAACCTCGCGCGAGTCTACGTGCGCGCCATTCAGTCCGTGCGCCGAGAACGCGGCTGCCACAATCTTTGCGGAAAGCATCTCCCCAAAGGCGGCGACATGATCCGTAGTTCGCGGGGTTATCTCGCCAACTGCGGAAATGCCGCGCAGCAGTTCGTCGAGTCCTTCGAAGTCGCTTCCCAGTTCCGAGTGGAAGTCGGTAAACAAGGCCGTGCCCAGCAGTTCGCTGGCCGTGTTGTAATGTCGTTCCTGCAGCGACCGGCAGAGTTTGAGCGCTGTCTTGCGTTCCCCCGCCCCCGCCGCGCGCGCCATGGTGAGCAGCGTGTCGGTCACTTTCGCCATGGCGCTTACCACCACCACCGGTTTTTGCGGCAGGCGTTCTCTAACAATCGCGGCCACGCGCTCGATGGCCCGCGCATCCTCCACCGAAGTGCCGCCGAATTTCATCACAATCATCGGCGTGACTCGCTCTTAGGATCACAGGAATGCGGCTCGGATTTCATTTCACGCCGCCGGTGCCGAGGTAACCCCTGGCCTTGAGCAGCTCCGCATTCAGCACGGCCGCGCCGGCTGCTCCGCGGATGGTGTTATGCGAGAGCACAGTAAACTTCCAATCCAGCACCCCGCACGGCCGCAGTCGCCCCACCGCCGTGGTCATGCCCGCTCCCATGTCGACATCAAAGCGCGGTTGCGGACGGTCAGCCGCGGTCAGATAAACCACCGGACGCTCCGGCGCGCTGGGTAGTTTCAGTTCCTGCGGTTCGGCACGGTACTCATTCCACGCCGCGATGATCTCCTCCGGCTTGGCCTTTGTCTTCAGCTGCACCGAAATCGATTCCGTATGTCCGTCTTCCACCGCAACCCGGTTGCACTGCGCGCTCATCGCGAACGCCGCCGGAACAACTTTCGTTCCGTTCAGCTGTCCCAGCAGCTTCAGCGTTTCCTCTTCCATCTTTTCTTCTTCATTGCGGATGTAAGGAATCACATTCCCCAAGATGTCGAGCGAAGGCACTCCCGGGTAACCCGCGCCACTCACCGCCTGCATGGTCACAGCCATCACCGCTTCCAGGCCAAAGCTGCGCTGCAATGGCGCTAACGCCAGCACCAGCCCAATGGCGGAGCAGTTGGGATTGGTTACCACGTAGCCGCCGGATTTCTTCCGCCACGACTGCCCGTCAATCAGCTTGATATGCGCCGCATTTACTTCGGGGATTACCAACGGCACATCGGACTGCATACGCAGCGCACTGGAATTCGAGACCACGGCACAGCCGGCGTCGGCAAAACGCGGCTCCAGTTCGGCGGCAATCGAGGCATCGAGCGCGGCAAAAATAATCTTCGGCGCACCCTCGGGCGTTGCCGGTGAGACTTTCATAGCGGCCACGTTTGCCGGAATCGGCGTCTTCAGCCGCCAGCGCGCAGCCTCGGCGTAGGTCTTGCCCTCAGAACGGTCGGAAGCGGCCAGCCATGCCACTTCGAACCACGGATGGCGTTCCAGCATCTGGATAAATCTCTGCCCAACCACGCCGGTAGCGCCCAGAATCCCGATAGAAAGCTTATTGCTCATAGGAATGTACTTTGAATTCTACAACAGCCCCTGACTGCAAATTGTTTGCGAAAACGACACCGGCTCAGCATTCCTCATCGGCGCAATTCCCGCAGGATATCGATGCGGCAATCACTTCTATGCCGCTTCGGAAGCTCAACGTCTTCGGTCACTACAGTGCCCCGCTCCTCCTGCCGATAGAAGATCCGGGAGGGTTACCATGCCGGAACTGCGACAGAACTTCTTTACCAAGGAATGGGTCATCATTGCCACCGAGCGCTCCAAGCGCCCCGAGGAGTTAGCCACTCATCGGCCGCCGCAAACCGTACCATCTTTTGTAGAAAACTGTCCCTTCTGCCCGGGCAACGAGGGCAAGACCCCGCCCGAAGTCATGCGATTCCCCCCGAATACCGCCGAACCCTGGGCCGTACGCGTCATTCCTAACAAGTTCGCCGCGCTTTCCAGCGACCTCCAGCCCACCCGCAGCTTGCAGCATTTGCGCCGCCGCGTGGAGGGCTTCGGCGTTCACGAAGTCATCATCGACAGTCCCGACCATTCATCCTGCATGGCCCTGCTGCCGGATGCGCATGTGGCCAGGATTTTGAGCGTCTTCAAGGAACGATACAATTCCCTTGGCATGGATCACCGCATCAACCATGTCACGATTTTCAAGAACCACGGAGCGGATGCCGGCGCCAGCCTGCAGCATCCGCATTCCCAACTCATCGCCACCCCCGTCATTCCCAGCCAGGTCCGGCATCGCCTCCTCGAAGCTCTCCGTCACTACGACGACGCTGGCGAATGCATGTTCTGCCACATGGTGGAACGCGAAATCGAAGACCAGACCCGCATTGTGGTGAAGAGTGAATTCTTCGTAGCCATGGAAGTGTTCGCCTCGGCCACGCCGTTCGCCACTCATATCTTTCCCCTCCGCCACACGGCCACCTTCGGTGAAATTACTGCAGCGGAGATTGCAGACCTGGCACGCGTCTTGCGCACCTTGCTGGCCAAGATTTATGTGGGACTCGAGAATCCCGACCTCAATTTCACCGTCCGAAGCGGCCCCTCCGACTATGTCGCAGCCCGGCACTTCCATTGGTATGTAAGTGTGATTCCCCGCCTCACCCGCGTCGCCGGCTTCGAACTCGGCTCCGGCATGTTCATCAACACCGTGCTGCCCGAAGCCGCTGCCGAATTCCTGCGCAACGTAAAGGCGGAAAAAGCAACCGGGGCAGGGGCCTGATAAAACAGCCACACAAGCCGGGAAGCCAAAACCAAATGCAAGAGAGAAGATCTGGAACACAAGAGAACTGAATGTTGAGAACCGAAAGCCGGGAACTGAGAAACTGAGAACCGAGAAACTGGGAACTGAGAACCGAGAACTGNNAATCCGCGCGCTCGCCATCACCGGGATCGAAAGAAAAATGCCCAGGATTCCGGCTACCTCGCCGCCCGCCATCACTCCAAAAATTGCCGCCAGCGGATGCAGTTCCATGCTGTGTCCCATGATGCGCGGCGAAGTCACATAATCCTGGATCAGCCGCCACACGCCCAGAAAGACTATCAACACCAGCCAATGTCCATACCCCATCAGCACGGCTACGCCGATGATCACTACCCCAGCCACCAGCGGGCCCACCACCGGAATAAATTCCAGCAATCCGCCCACCGTCCCCAACACCAGCGCATACTGCACCTGCATCATGGCGAGNNCCGCCAGGGTGAGTTGGGCCCGGATGAAATGTGCCAGCATCTGGTTCAAGTCGCTGAGAACCCCCTGCAACAGCTCGCGCTGAGGCCGCGACTGCACTAAATCGAGCAGAACTTCGCTGAAAGCCCGGCCGTCTTTCAGGAAGAAAATCGATAATAGAGGGACAATCACGAGCAGCCACGCCTGTTTCGCCACGTCCGCAACCCGCAGCCCCACGCCCTGCGCCAGCTTCGCGATCTCGTCGCCATGACTGGCCAGATAGTCGCGCAGCAAATCAACCATCCGTGAGTTCCAGCCATGCTCCTGCCCCAGTTGCTCCGCGATCTGCCCGGAACTCAGCTGAGCGAGAGCCGGCAGCGATTGGGTTAAGCGCGCACCTTCGCGGCCGATTCGTGGCCCCATGGAAATGAAAAACAGCACTACCAGGCCCAGCAGCAAAACGTAGATCACCGCGATGGCGCGTCCCCGCCCATGCAGCAGTTTTTCCAGGTAGGACACCAGGGGGCTCATCAGGTAAGCAAAAAAAATCGCAAACAGGAACGCGATCAGCGTCTGCCGGGCCACGTAGAGAAACCCCAGCCCCAGCCCAAACAGCAGCAGGGTGATCACAACCCGAGCTGTACGTGCATCCGCCAGCGGCAAATCAGTAAACCCCAGTCAGATCCCGCGCAACCGCCGCGTATTCTCTAGTCCCGCACCACTTCGGTATTCTCGTCCGCGATTACAACCCGCACCAGCTTGAATTGGTCCTTATCGTCCACCCAAAGATGCCAGGCAAACGCTTCGCCCAGCAAGTCCAGCCGCAACAGTTCCCGCTCCGTTCCGCGGATCGTGACCTTCTCTCTTCCTACCAGTTCCAAACGTACCCGCATCGACGTCCGGTCCTGCGGCACCAGCACACCGAACTCGACCGGTTCCTTCTTGCACCGGAACTCCCCGCTTTCGCTGCCGCAATTCGTCTTCAGATACCGCCATGCCAGCACTTCGCGGTGGACAAAAATATTGTTGTCCAGAATCGCCGACGTGTTCGGCATTAGATATGGCTGCTCGGCCGGCTTTGCGGACCCCGCGGTCGTGATCTTTTCGATCAGGAACTCATCTTTAGGTGTTACCACGAGGGATCCGTTGCTATCGCTCCATTCGTAGCGAATCAACTCCCCGCTGCCAGTCATCTCCAGTTCCGAGGTCTGGCTGGTCGCGGCTGGACTGCCTGTCTCCTGCAGTCGTGACTTCACGATGCTCATGCCGCTGTCCTGCTGCACGCTGAAAGTCTCGGTGATCACACGTTGGCCCTTGACGAAAACTCCGAACGAGCCTGAATCCACCATTTGCACCGTCGGCGGTTTCGGCTTGTCCTTCTTGTCGCCCGCGTATAGCATT
>PMXH01000516.1 GCA_003165855.1 Acidobacteriaceae bacterium
GGCTCGACATAATCGCGATCGATAATCCGCAGCGTCCCGACCCCCGCGCGCGCCAGCAGTTGCGCCAGGGCTGACCCAGTCGCTCCGCATCCCACAATCGCAACTCGGCCCGCCGCCAGCCGCCGTTGGCCCTCAGTTCCGATTCCGCTAAACAGAATCTGCCGCGAATACCGTTCCTCGAATTTGTCTTTCTCCCCGCCCTGCCTCAAAGAGGTCACCAGTTCCTTCCCGCAAAACCTTTATTATAAGTGTGTCTGGATTGCTTCCGCTGCCAGGATGCAGACAACACGGGCCTCCTGTGCTTCATCGAATGTAGACAACGGGCCCAAGGAAATTATTTGCTGAGACGGTACGCGTCATTCATCATCTTGATTATTGTTTCGCTCGGCCCGGCCGCCCGTGCCGGATCGCCTCAGTCCCCTTTTTCGCATTCATCCCAAGGCCCGCAAACAGAACCGCAAACTGCGCCCACCTCCTCAGCGACCTCAGCTCTTGCGTCGATGTCCGCCTATGTCGGACGCACCGTGCAATCCATCGAGCTTCCCGCCGTTTCGGATTCCGCCCGCCTGCTCGAAATGCTCCCGCAAAAACCTGGCCAGCCGCTCGACCGCGACCAGGTCCGCGAGAGCATCCGCATTCTTTTCGCCACCGGCCGTTTCGCCGACATTCAGGCCGAAGTCACTCCCTCCGGTTCGGCCGTCGTGCTCACCTTCACCACCTCGCTCAACTTCTTTGTCGGCGCCATCGACGTGGAAGGTGCTCCCAATCACCCCAACGCCAACCAAATCGTCAACGCCTCGAAGTTCCAGCTCGGCGAACTTCACACTCTCGACAAACTCGACCGCGCCTTGCAGAATATCCGCCAGCTCATGCAGGAGAACGGCTATTACCGCGCCCGCGTCACTGCCGAAAGCACTTCCAACGCCGCTACCCAGCAGGTCAATATCCTCTTCCACATTACTCCGGGAGAACCTGCTCACGTCGGTGAGGTCAACATTGCCGGCCACTCGAATTTCTCCCAAGGCCAGGTTCAGGACATCGCCAGGATGCACTCCGGCGATCGCGTCACCGCCGCCCGCGTCACCAATTCGCTTCAGCATCTGCGCAAGAAGTTCCAAAAACAGCAGCGCGTCCTCGCCCAGGTTTCTATTGCCGAGCAGAAATACCAGCCCGATTCCAACGCTGTCGACTATACCTTCTTGATCGAACCCGGTCCCGTCGTCGTGATCTACACCCAGGGGTTTCACGTCAGCCGCGGCGTCCTCAAGAAGCAAATCCCCGTCTACGAAGAAAACGCCGTCGACGACGACCTGCTCAACGAAGGCCAACGCAACCTTCTGGATTATCTCCAGTCTCGCGGCTTCTTCGACGCCTCCGTCGAGTTCCAGAAGGAAACCGGGCCCGACGCCCTCCGTGTCATCTACCGCATCAACCCTGGTCCGGTGCACAATCTCGTACTCATCGAGATCTCTGGAAACAAATATTTCTCCACGAAACTGCTCCGCCCGCGCCTCCAGATCCTGGCCGCCAGCAAGTTCATTTCCCACGGACGCTACAGCGGAGCCTTGCTCAAGAACGACGTCGCCAATCTCCAGGCCCTCTACATCTCCAACGGATTCCGCCAGGTCAAGATCCAGACCAAAGTCGACGACAACTATCACCACTCCGATAACCACCTTGCGGTTCACCTTCAAATTGAAGAAGGCCCACAGACGATCGTCGACGCTCTCCATATTGCCGGAAACCAGAGGATTGCCCTTAAGACGTTTCCTGAACTCAATACCGCCGCAGGCCAACCTTACTCCGAACTGAACCTCGCCAACGATCGCGAGTCGATCCTCAACTACTACTTCAACCACGGTTTTTCTCACGCCACTCTCGAGATCACCACCAACCCCTCCTCCAGCCAGCCCAACCACGAAGATGTCACCTTCACCATCCAGGAAGGCGAACAGTTCTTCGTCAACCAGGTAATGGTGGCCGGGCTCGATCACACCCGCGCCTATGTCGTGCAGCGCGAAATCCAAGTGGCTGCCGGACAGCCTCTCAGCCAGGGCGACCTCCTCGATACCCAGAGCAAGCTCTATGACCTCGGCATCTTCAGCCAGGTCGACACTGCCGTCCAGAATCCCGAGGGCTCCGACCCCCAGAAAAATGTTCTCGTTCAGGTGGGAGAAGCCAAGCGTTACACCTTCACCTACGGTGTCGGCCTGGAATTCGAAACCGGTCTGCCGGCCGGAGACAACTCTCCCGGCGGTGGTACCGGGGTAAGTCCTCGCGTCGAATTCGATATCACCCGCCTCAACGTTGGCGGACGCGACCAGACCTTAACTTTCCAATCCCACGTTGGCCGCCTCCAGCAGCGCGGCCTCATCAGTTACGAAATCCCCAAGCTCTTCAACAGTGACCGCTTTAAGCTTTTCTACACTGCCTTCTATGACAACAGTCTCGACGTCTCCACCTTCACCTCGCAGCGTCTGGAAGGAAAAATCGATCTCCGCCAGCAAATCGGCAAGCAGCAGGCCAATCACAATACTTCCATCACCTACCGCTTCGATTACCGCCGCGTGAAAGCCAGCAGCCTCGTTTCAAATTTTTCCCCCGCCGAATTCAATCTGCTCTCTCTGCCTGCCCGCGTCGGCGGTCCTGGCTTCACCCTAATCCGCGACAAGCGCGACAACCCCCTGGAAAGCACAAAAGGCCAGTACTTCACCCTCGACACCTTTGCCGCATCCAGTTACGTTGGTTCTCAGGCGGATTACGGCCGCGCCCTCGCTCAGGATTCCACCTATTACGCCTTCGGACGTCCCAATCACAAGTTTGTCTTCGCTCGCTCCACGACCCTCGGTCTGGAGCAGGTCTATAGCAACACTAGTGTTCTGCCGCCGGGAGCCTGCCAAATAGTCCTCTTAGTTAATTCTTGCCCCTCGGGTATTTCGGTAATCCCCTTGCCCGAAGTCTTTTTTGCCGGTGGGGGCAACTCTCACCGTGGTTTCGGGTTAAATCAAGCAGGACCTCGCGATCCCGACTCTGGCTTTCCCGTCGGCGGCACGGCGCTTTTCGTAAATAGCATCGAACTGCGCTTTCCCAGCGTCAGCCTGCCCTATCTCGGAGAAGGTTTTGGCTTCGCCATTTTTCACGATATGGGCAACGTCTTCACTGCCGGTCACGATATGGTCACAGGGCTCATGCGCTGGCACCAGCCCAACCCTTCCCAGTGCCTGCAATTCAGCCCTCTCACGCAGGCCACACCCTATAACAATTGTGTTACCAGCTTCGACAATTCTGGCTACGATTACACTTCTCACGCGGTCGGCCTGGGGTTGCGTTACAAGACACCCATAGGCCCTTTACGCTTCGACTTCGGGTACAATTTGAATCCGACGGCGTATATCACTGGCTACACGTTCAGCGCGCCGCCGAATTCGGCGACGCCGGCGTTTCTTCCCGAGCGCTTGGGCCATTTCAATTTCTACTTCAGCATCGGGCAGCCATTTTAGGGCGACTATTTCGGGTAGCTATTTAATGATCAGCTTTCGCACCAGGACAGCGGCAACCGTGGCGGCTCTTGCACTTCTGCTGGCGCTGCTCGCCTTGCCGCCCCTGCACGCCTCGCAAGTAATCGACCGCATCATCGCCACCGTCAACGGCCAAGTTATCCTTCAGTCCGATTGGGATGAAGCCCTGTGCTACGAGGCGCTGCTCTCCAACCGCTCCCTTGCCCAGTTCACCGACGACGACCGCCGCGCCGTTCTCGACCGCCTTATCGACCAGGAACTGCTTCGCGGTCAGATGAAATCTGCTGACTTCCCTCACGCCACCGACGCTGAGGTCGCCGCCCGCATCGCCGATGCCCGCAGTCAATCCCCTCAGGCCGCGTCTGTTGAGGGTTGGCAATCCCTTCTGGCCCAATACCATCTGACTGAAAAGGATCTTTTCGACCACGTCCGGCAGCAGATCGACCTGATGCGCCTCGTCGATGCCCGCCTTCGCCCTGCCGTCCAGATCGATTCCAAGTCCATCGAGGCCTACTACCGTGATCAGTTCGTCCCTAAATTGAAAGAGTCCGGCGCATCCGAAGTGCCCCTCGCCGATGTCTCCAACAAGATCCGTGAACTCCTCACCGAAGAAAAGGTGAGCGAGATGCTCGTCTCCTGGCTGCAAACCTTGCGTTTGGAAGGTCAGGTTCACACTCCCGGCGTCACGCCCTCGTCCAACGACCCGGGAGTACAATCGCAATAGCATTCGCAATGACCGTGCCCCCCGCCAAGCCCGCCCGCCGCTGGTGGAAATATCTCCTTATCTTTGCCGGCGCGGCCCTTCTCTCCGCGATCGCCCTGCTGATTTACGTCAATACGGAATCGTTCCAGTCGCTGGTCCGCCGCCGCCTCGTCGCCGAGGTCGAGCGCATTACCGGGGGCCGCGCCGAAGTCGGCAGCATTCATACCACTCCCTTTCGCTTGCAGGTGGATGTGCGCAACATCACCGTCCACGGCCGTGAATCCGCCACCGACGTCCCCCTTGCCCACGCCGACCGCATCGTCGCCCGCTTGAAGATCAGCTCGCTCCTTCGTTCCGAGTTCGGCTTCCACGAGCTCATCCTCGAGCAGCCCGTCATCCACTTCGCCTTTTATCCCGACGGCACCACCAACTTTCCTCAGCGCAAGGCCAGCACTTTTAGCGGTCAGAACGTGATCGAGCCGCTCTTCTCTCTGTCCATCAATCGCCTCGAACTCCGCCAGGGTCGTGTCTATTGGGACGATCAAACCGTTCCCCTCGACCTCGCCGCCCGCGACATTTCGCTCGACATGGACTATTCCTTTCTCCACGGCCAATACAATGGCCGCCTCTTGCTCGGCATGGTCGAAAGCAAGCTCCTGAATTGCCGCCCTTTTGCCTGGATGACTTCCGCCGAATTCAGCCTCACCTCCAGCTCTGCCGTCTTTACCTCTCTCCAGTGGAACTCCGGACACTCTCATCTCTCTGCCAGCGGGCAGGTCACGGACTTCCGCCATCCCCATCTCCAAGCCACCTACGATGCCCAACTCGATCTCACCGAAGCTGCCTTTATCGCCCGCTACCGCGATCTCCGCTCCGGTTTCCTCGAACTGAAGGGAAGCGGTGGCTGGTCGCTCGACCAGTTTACTTCCAATGGACTGCTCACTCTTCGCGATCTCGCTTGGCAGGATGATCGCGTTTCTTTCTCCCGAGCGTCTCTCACCACCGACTACTCCGTCAGCGATCAGGAACTCAAACTGTCCAGGATGCAAGGCAGGATCTTCGGGGGCAGCTTCACCGGCGATGCGGAATGGAATCATTGGCTCGCGCCCGAGCAGCACCTCTCGCCTGCGGCTAGAAAAAATCTGGAGACCGCCACCATCTCCGCAGCCCCACCGTTGAACAAGTCCGGCCAGAAAACGACCAAACCGGCGGTCGCACCGAAGCCGCCAGCAATCCAGACCGCACAGATCTTCCTCCATCTGCGCGATCTTTCCGCTGCGGACCTTTCCTCCGCCCTCAACGCTCCCGAGCATCCGCTGTCGTTGCTCCATCCCGTCGGTTCGGCATCCGGAACTCTTGAAACTCGTTGGAAGGGAACTCGCCGCGACGCCGAAGTCCAATTCGCCCTCGATCTCACTCCACCCGCTCATCCCGCGCCCAAGCAACTACCCATCACCGCCCATACCAGCGGCCTCTACCACGTCGCTACCGACACTCTGGATCTTCCTCAGTTCACCCTCGCCACTCCAACGTCCCACGTCCAGGCCTCCGGCACATTGTCGTCCGCCTCGGCGGTCCACCTCTCCATTTCCACTTCCAGTCTTGCGGACTGGCTACCCTTCATTTCTGTCGTTCGCGGTCCCGCACTATTTCCTATCGTGCTGAACGGCAGCGCCAAATTCAATGGCGGCATGAGCGGCTCACTCTCTTCTCCTCAACTTGCAGGCGCTCTGGTCGTCGAAGATTTCGACATCACCCTCCCCGCCACAACCAACACGGCGATGCTCCAAACCCACTGGGATTCTCTTTCCTCCTCGATCCAACTTTCCTTCCAGGCGGTCGCTTTTCACAACGCGAATCTGCGCCGGGACGACACTTCCGCCGAATTCGACGCCTCCGCCACCCTCCAGCACGGCCATTTCACAGGCGACAGCGCTTTCACCCTCCGCGCCAACCTCCACAACACTGAACTCTCCGCGCTCCTCGACATCGGCGGATATAACTATCCCCTCACCGGCAACACCGATCTTTTTGTGGAAGCCTCCGGCATCCTGTCCGATCCTCACGGTCAAGGACAGATTCACCTCAACCACGCGTACGCCTACGGAGAATCCGTTCAACAATTCGATTCCAACTTCCAGGTTGCCCACGGCGAAATCTCAATCGACAACATCCATCTCTTCCACGACGACTCCATCATCACCGGAAGCGCCTCCTACAATCCCACTACTCGCGCCTTCCGCCTCGACCTCGCTGGAAATAATTTCGATCTCGCCCGCATTTCCTGGATTCATTCCAATCGTCTCTCCGTGGAAGGCCGAGCCAGCTTCACTCTGCAAGGCTCCGGCACTCCCAGCGCGCCTTCCTTCAACGGAAACCTCCACCTCCTTAACCTCACGCTGGATCACGAACTTGCCGGCGATCTCGACCTGCAAGCGGTCACCCAGGGAAGCGAACTTCATCTCACCGGCAATTCCCAACTGCAGCATGGCTCGTTACTGGTGAACGGCAACATCCAGTTGCGCGATCACTATCCCGTCGATCTCTCTTTCCACATGGACCAGCTTGATCTCGACGCTCTCTGGCGCGCCTATGCCCACGGCCAGGTCACCGGACACTCCTCCGTCGATGGTTCGCTCATCGTCCGCGGTCCGCTCCGCCAGCCCTCGCAGTGGACCCTCGACGGCTCACTGACTGCCATCGCTCTCGACATCGAAAACGTCAAAGTCCACAGCCAGGATCCTATTCGCTTCACTCTCGCCAATCAGGTTCTCAACATTCAGCAATTCCATTTATTAGGGGAGGGAACTGACCTGACCGCTCACGGCTCCGTGCAAATTTCCGGGGCTCACGCGCTCGATCTCTCCGCCGATGGCCGCCTCGACCTCAAGCTGCTCTCCAGCTTCGCTCCGGACTTTACCTCCTCCGGTCTCGTCACTATGAATATGACTGTCGGCGGCACCATTACCGAGCCTTTGCCTCAGGGCCATCTTCAAGTGGCCAACGGATCACTCTCCTACGCCAGCCTGCCCAGTGGCTTGAGCGAACTCAACGGCTCTCTGGTTTTTACTCGTGACCGCGTCCACGTCGAGACCCTTACCGCCCGCACCGGCGGTGGCACCCTCGATTTCAAAGGCGACGCCACTTACTTCAACCAGCAACTTAATTTCAATCTCACGGCCACCGGCAAGGATGTTCGCCTGCGTTATCCTCCCGGCGTCAGTTCCACGGCCGATGTCGAATTGCACTGGGTGGGCGCGCGCTCCGCTTCTTCCATCTCCGGCGAAATCACCATCAACAAAATGGCCGTCACTCCCGGGTTTGACTTCGGTTCTTATCTCGAACACAATCGCCAGGTTTCCACCCTCACCGCCTCAAACTCCCCCCTCTACAACATCAAACTCGATATCCACGTCCAGACTTCGCCCGCGCTTCAGATGCGTACCGCCATTGCCCGCCTCTCTGGCGACGCCGATCTGCGCCTCCGCGGCTCCGTTGCTCGTCCCGCCGTCCTCGGCCGTGTCGATATTCTCGAAGGCCGGGCCACCGTCCATGGCATCCACTTCAACCTCGAGCGCGGCGACATCACTTTCGCGAATCCAGTGGCCATCGAACCCCAGTTCGATCTCCAGGCTTCCACTCACGTCCGCAATTACGACCTCAGCATCACTGTCACCGGCACGCCCGATCACGGTCTCAACATCAACTACCGTTCCGAGCCCCCGCTGCCCAAGTCCGACATCATCGCCCTGCTCGCTCTCGGCCGCACCGGCGATGAATCCTCGCAACTCCAGGGGCAGTCCGGCCAAAGCGTTTTTTCCGATCAGGCCACCGATCTCATCCTCAACCAGGCCATCAATGACACCGCCAGCAGCCGCTTCCAACGCCTGTTCGGCGCCAGCAACATCAAGATCGATCCTCAGGGACTTACCACCGAAACCAATCCCACGGCACGCGGTCCGCAGGTCACCATCGAGCAGCAATTCGCCAACAACATTTCCCTCACCTACTCCACCAATGTCTCTCAGAGTTCGGAGCAGATCATCCAGGGCGAGTACTATATCAATCGCAACGTTTCCGTCGTCGGCACGCGCGACCAGAACGGCGTAGTCAGTTTCGACATCCAAGTCCGCCGCCGAAAAAAGTAAAAGCAGTGGTCAGTGGCCAGTGATTAGTGATCAGTGGCCAGCGCAGCGCCCAACTCGGTTTTTCACTGACCACTGACCACTGGCCCCTGACCACTGCTTATGCTCGACCCCGCCACAGCCCGCCGCCAAATGGTCGACTCCCAACTCCGCGCCCGCGGCATCTCCGACCCGCGCGTCCTCAACGCCATGCTTCGCGTTCCGCGTCACGAATTCGTTCCCGCACCCTACCGTGCCGATGCCTACGAAGACCATCCTCTTCCCATCGGCGACAACCAGACCATCTCTCAACCCTACGTCGTCGCCGTCATGCTCGAATCGCTCCAACTCACCCCTCATGACACGGTTCTCGAAGTCGGTACCGGTTCCGGATACGTCGCCGCCCTGCTCGCCGAACTTGCCGCTCAGGTTTTCTCCATCGAACGCCATCCCGCCCTCGCGGACAACGCCCGCCGGGTTCTCACCGCGCTCGGCTATACCAGCGTCCGCATTTTCACCGGCGATGGCACCCTCGGTCTCCCTGCCAACGCTCCCTTCGATGCCATCCTCGTATCCGCGGCCGCGCTCAGCGTGCCGCCCGCTCTGCTCGCGCAACTCCGCGAAGGCGGCCGCATGATCATCCCCGTTGGTTCCTCTGACTCTCAGCAACTGCAATTCATCCGCATTTGCAACGGCCAGCCGGTGATCTCTCTTCGCGAGCCCGTCCGCTTCGTCCCCCTGGTGCACAACGGGGATTGAATCGCGGTATATGGGGTACTTGACGTCGACAATGCGGAGAACGTATCTATCGTGATGCGGGATGCTTCGCGACGTTTCTTTCAACCTCAGGCTCGAGATTGGGCGAACCAGGACGGGGCGATCGTGGACAGGCTAAAGTTTCCCATGGCGCTTGCGCCAATGGCTGCCTCTGCGACGGATTCTGATTTGCGTAAAATATGTCGTAATCGTGGTCGTGAAGAATCCTGGTAACTTCATCCTTATTCACCGGATCCACTTCGCACCAAATCACCGGCCGTGCCTTGGATAACACTGCCGTAGCTCCTGCTAGTACCAGGTGTTCCATGCCTTCAACATCGATTTTCAAGACTCGAGGCGCAGCCACTCGTTCCAAAAGCCAATCGAGGGTCACAGCCAGGACATATTCAATGCTTCGCGTTCCGCCTGTCTGCGTCGAACCCACGCCTTCGATGTGATTAGAAGATCGCGCTCTTCTCGCGATGTGAAACTTGGCTAAACCCAGAGAATCGGAAGCGGCTACAGGCAACACAGTCACGGCAGCATTCCTGTTGTGTTCCAGAAGTGTACACGAACGTCTTAGCAATCCCACTAGCCACAGGTCGGCTTCAATTGCAATTACTTCGCCTCCTTTACCGGCGCGGTTCGCAGCCGCGAAGGTAAAGAGACCAACATTGGCTCCGACATCCCATACAACATCTCCAGCCTTAACCAGTTCATTGGCCATCTTGAATAAAATGGCATCGCCGACAGCCAGGTTGGCCCGGCAAAATCGAAGGCCGGCGTCTGGGGATACAAATATTCGCCCTCTTCCATATTCTTTTGGAAGCCTCCGCCGGAAGACCACTCCACGGCTCAGTCTTTCGGCGATTGTTCTCAAAACGTTCATCATGGCAGTGCTGACGCCCCTCTGCGTCTTCGTACGTCCACTTGATCTACCCCCCGATGATCCCAAGAAAAACAGATTTGCGCCAGAAAAGAAACCGTCAATTCTACACCCCCGCCGTCGGTTGCGACTTCCCCATGGGCGTGATACAAGGCAATCAAAGTCATGTCCGCCATTCGAAGCTTTGCCAAGTCGTGCATCGTCCTTCTGTGGGGACCCGAATCCAAGCCCCGGACCATCCTAAGCGGCCTCGCATCGGGCTATCGCATTTCTGTCTCGCCCGCTCAGCACCTAGGCTATCTCTTGGGAACCGACGAGCCCCCACCTGCAGAAGGCAATCCGGGACTACGTATCCCCGGGCGACACTGTGTATGACATCGGCGCAAACCTGGGGTATGTCTCCCTGTCACTCGCCAAGCACGTTGGACCCGCAGGGAAGGTCATCGCCTTCGAGCCGGTTCCGCGGAATGTTGAAGCCTTTCGCCAAAACATCGGGCTCAACCGACTCGCCAACATTCAACTGTTGGAGCTCGCCGCGTCGGACCGGACGCCACCGCAAGTTTGGTCTGGCATCAAAACAATCCCTCCGCTACCGAATTTCACATCAGGACCGTATCGATCGACGAACTCACGGAGATGGGCGAGCTGGCCTACCCAAAGTTCGTCAAAATCGATGTTGAAGGCGCGGAGGGCTCCGTGCTGCATGGAATGCGGCGCACCCTTGCCGCCACCCGGCCGGTCCTATTCGTCGAGTTGCTCGGAAGCGGGCCGCCAAATCGCCTGGCCCCTGCTTCGGGACCTGGGATATCAATGCCAATCGGCGATTACGCGCAAATCGGTAAACGCGTTTGAGGAACACCGGCACGCTGACTTCCTCTGGCTGTTCCCGCATCCTTAGCGACGTTTCTGCTCAGCCTTCCTGGCAAGGACAGCCGCTGCTGCAAGACGCTCGCCTGTCATCTGGTTGGTTGCCGGAACTGTTGCCCGGCGAAGGCGGAAAAGGACTTGGAGGCCAATACTTGCGGATTGGGCTTAATCCCTGAAGTCAGGTCAACCAGCACAAAGGCCGATACCCAAAAGAACAGGCAAAGATAAGAGCCTGCCGCAAAGAGCCAGTCTTCAAATCCCGCATGAACCAGACCTGCCAGAACGATCATGGCAAACGGCACAGCGTAATGCGACAGGCTGCCCGCTCCTCGCACCCAGGCCCAGGTCCGGCCTGCCGCCCGAACCACCAGAACCAGCAGAAACAGGAAAGGGAGAATGCCCAGCAACCCCATGTATTCCGCCATGGCCAGATAGCTGCTGCCATGTTCGCGGTTCGAACCTTCTATGGTGTAGATCGACGAGGTCCTCCCCACAGCAGTTTCATTTCCTAGGTCGCTGGTTCCGAATCCGGTTCCGAAAAATGGATGCTGCTTGACGGCGGTAATGGTGTCATCCCNNATCCGAAGACGCCTGTATTACTTCGGTGGGAGTCGATTTTGAAAACGAATCGCCCGCTCAGGGAATCCATCAACTCACCCATGTGCGCCGGGTTGGCAACCGCCATGATCTCAACCAATAAAGCTCCGGCAAATGCGGCTTTCAACAACAACTGCGGACGACGCGACCCGATGGTAAACACAATGATAACGACGGCATCGGCCACAATCGCAGCCCGGCAGACGGTGGCATACAGCAAAACACCACACAGTCCCAAGGCCGTGTATCGGCGTTGGCGTTCACCCCGGCTCTCCGCTGTCAAAGCCGCCCACACCAGAACTGGTACCGCTCCAACCCCAATAACAGCGCCCAAGTTGTTCTGGTTTCCGAACATATTGTAACCAACAAAATAAGTAAGAGACGCACCGAAAACTAGAATCTCACAAGCCAAAATCAGACCTCGAACGAATGACATCTCCCGCCCCGCCAGAGCCAGCCGGGCGCCGCTCGAAGTGTACAAAAAAAGCAAAAAAAGGCTTGCGACTTTCAGCAAGGCGGTCTTCGGTACGTTGGACGCGCTCGCCGACGCCAGTGCGGAAAACACACAAAACAAGGCAATCAGATGGAAAAGCCCAAAATGCTTTTCCCGGTTTGCTCTCATCCAGAGACTGAAGCCGGCCAGTGCGCCGACCGCCAGAAAAGGCCAGCGGAGGGTAAGGCTTTCTCCAGAAAATGGCAGCGACGATCCCGCCAGCAAGAAGATCCCCATCGTCACCGGAAAGAAGACTTTCTCGAATCGCCACAGGCAGACCAGCACAATTTCGAGCGCCAGGGTCGCGCTCAGGTACGTCGAGTTGGCGAAGTATTCTGGGCGCCGCTGCAGCTCAAGAAACAGAACCAGGAGGCCGATCGCACCCAGCGGAATTAGAACGAATCGAAGTGTGAGTTTCATTCCTTATTCACAACAGCTGTTTCAGGTCGGTTCCGCTTCGCCCACCGTACAATTGTACTGCTCGGATGCTTCTCTTGCCTCGGCCGCTTATTTCCCGGGATTCTGCTCCACCCCTTGCGCATCGACAATTCGGTACACATTTGTGGGAGGATAACCGGAACCCTACCCAGCTTTTCGCCACCGAATCGGTTCGTTTCCCGTTTGCGCCGTAAAGCTCCCCTCCAGACGCAAATTCGCAGGAGCGAGGCCTCGAGGAAGAACATCCTCCTTTGGCCAGACCAGATACACCGCCTGACCTTCCTTGAGTTGTTCCTCCCAGTCGAGATCGTGATCGCTTTTACTTAGCAGTCCGCTGGGAATCCTGGGCCGAATAAAAAGATAGCGCGACCCAGCCCCCTCCACCGCGTAGAAATATAGATCCTCCGGTCCAAACACTCGCGAATTGCTTGGCACTATCCTACGAATAAAGTTCTGCATCGGCTGCGGGTCGCGCTCTTGGTGCGAGGCAAGCCACGCCACAACTTTTCCCGAACGAAATGCGACCAGAACGATTGCCAGCACCATCCAGGCGCCTAGCACCATCCCCCGAACTGCGCGCGGACCGCTGCTTCGCAGAATGTTTGCTGTTAACGCCATCAAGACAGGTATCAGCAGAGGAACAACAAATATCTCATAATCCCAGAAATGCGCGATCAACAGAAATAAGGCCACATAGTTAATCAGCCCCGCAATCGATGCCAGTCGAAGCCCCGAAACGATCTCGTGCCTTTCCGCTTCGATCGTACGGCGGGCGACTAACATGGCGCCCCCAAAGACCGTGACCATCACCAAAACGAAGAGCAAACC
>PMXH01000153.1 GCA_003165855.1 Acidobacteriaceae bacterium
ACAACGCGCTGAAACACGACTACGACGATCAAAAACTGCCGCCGGTCGAGCACATCAGCCAGGTAATCGCCCGCGAAGTGAAATCCGGCAAGATCAAGTTCAATCCAGTGGAGAACGAAAGCAGTGTGTACACCTACCACGATCCATGCTATCTGGGGAGGCACAACCAGATTTATGACGACCCTCGAGATGTGCTGGATGCGATTCCCGGTCTGAAGAGAGTCGAAATGAGCCAGTCCCGGGACCGCTCGTTCTGCTGCGGTGGGGGTGGGCTGATGCTGTTCTACGAGCCGAAAGAAGATCAGCGAATGGGCGTGAAGAGAGTCCAGATGGCCGCCGAAGCCGGGGCCAACGTGATTGTGACGGCTTGTCCGTTCTGCATGACGAATATTGAAGATGCGATCAAAGTTGCAGGCATGGAAGGAAAGATAACCGCCATCGATCTGGCGGAACTGGTGGATCAACAAATTGTGCGTGAGAGTCTGAAAGTGGCGTGAAGGGTTCTGGAGGTGAATATGGAGATTCTAGTTTGCGTACGGCGAGTGCCCGACACTTCGGAAAACGAGATCGAACTCAACAGCGCGGGAAATGACATTGAGCGCGATGAGTTGGTCTATTCCATCAATGAAGCGGACAACTATGCGGTTGAAGAGGCGCTACAGATCGTTGCCCGAGTTGGTGGAAACGTTACCGTTGCCACGGTTGGCAGCGAGGATGACGAGGAGGTTTTGCGCCGGGAGATGGCCATGGGCGCGAACCACGGCGTGATGATCTCCGACGAAGGTTTCAATGGATCGGACGGCCACGGCATCGCCACCATTCTGAAGGCGTTCGTCGAGAAGGGAAGCTACGACCTAATTCTCACGGGAGTGCAGGCCGAGGACGGGGCCGCTCAGGTCGGCGGGATGCTGGCGGCCATGCTTGACTATCCGTTTGCTTCGCTGGTGAATTCCATTGAAGTCCTCGATGGCAAGAAGTTGAAAGTCAGCCGGGAGATCGAAGGAGGCAATAAGGAAATGAACGAGATTGATCTGCCTTGTGTGCTCTCGATTCAGACCGGCATTAATGAGCCGCGTTACGTCGGCATGCGGGGCATCCGGCAGGTGGCTTCTGTGCCCATCCCGACTTTCGGCGCTGCAGAACTGGGAGTTCCCGCCAACGCTGTAGGAGAAGTTGCCGCGAAGGTGAAGCGGGTGGACTATTTCATCCCCACACTAGGCAAGGGAGCCGAGATCCTACATGGGACGCGGGAAGAAAACATCGACAAAGTTCTGGAGTTAGTGGCAGCCAAAGGAGGGCTGAAATAATGGCGCACATCTTCGCTTACATCGCACACAAAGGTGGTGCGCCGGACGATTCCGCGTTCGAGTTGGCGGCGGCTGCGCGCAAGATCGATCCCGTCACCTCACCTAGAGCCATTCTCACTGGCTGGGGTGCGGACCTCGATGCGGCGTGCGATACGCTCAGTGCCTCCTATCCTGAGATTTGGAAAATCGCAAATGAAGCTCTGGCTTATCCTTATCCCAATGCAGAATTGGTGCGAAAAGCCCTGCTGAACGTGCTGCCGAGCGACAGCATCGTGTTAGCGGCACATGATCATTTCGGAATCGATCTGGCGCCTGGTCTTTCGATCAAAATGAATGCGGCTTTCGTTTCCGACGTGCTGAATATCTCCGGAGTTGAAGGCACCGACCTCAAAGTGCTGCGACAGGAATTTGGCGGACAAGTGAGCGCTCATGTTTGCTGCGACATTTCATCGGGTGCGGTGATCACGATACGTCCGGGGGCGTTCAAGGCGGGAGAGCCTACTTCGGGATGCGGCCTCATCGTCGACAAGTCGGGGGAAGTCGGCGGGCTGACGGCGGGTCGACGGTATCTGGAGACGGTGGTCGCCGAAGCGGGTGATGTGGATATCACCAAGCACAACGTTCTAGTTTCCATCGGTCGAGGCATCCAGGAAAAAGAGAACGTGGCGATCGCACAGGAACTGGCGGACGCTCTGGGCGCTGCCGTGAGCTGCTCGCGACCTGTGGTCGACGCCAAGTGGATGGAAAAGTCACGTCAGGTGGGCTCGTCTGGAAAAACCGTCAAGCCCAAGGTCTATCTGGCCTGCGGGATCAGTGGCGCCTTCCAGCATCTGGCCGGCATTAAAGGTAGCCCGTTCCTGATCGCGATTAACAAGAATCCGAAGGCTCCGATTTTCCAGGTGGCGGATGTGGGAATTGTCGATGACATCCTGGAGTTCCTGCCGGAGTTGGCCAACAAAGCTCGTGAATTACGAAGCGTCGCAGCAAAGTGAGGCACCGCCAATGATTACGAGTAAAACGTTGAAACTAAGTTTGAAATCGCTCAAGGACTTTGCCAAGAAGCGTTTGCCCGACGAAGTGCTGCGCGAGCTTGATGAACGCGATGAGTGCCCGCTAGAGATCGTCCGGCATATGTGCAGTCCAGACAAGCTGGGCATTCAACTCCTGTTCATCCCCGAAGAGTTTGGGGGTATGGGCGGCGGTGCGTTCGATGTTTACTGCGTCTGCGAAGAGATGGCGCGCATCGATTTGGGCGTTGCTACCGCCGTGCTGGCTACGTTTCTCGGCAGCGATCCAATCACGGTCGGCGCTACTCCGGAGCAAAAGAAAATCTGGCTGACGCGCATCGCGGAAGAGGGATTGTTGTTCGCCTACGGAGCCACTGAGCCGGAGGCGGGCAGCGATTTGGGTGCGCTTCGCACCACAGCGGACCGCGTTACGGAAAATGATCGCGTTGTCGGGTACAAGGTCAATGGCGCTAAACAATGGATCAGCAACGGTGGAATCGCGGACGCCTACACCGTTTTGGCTAATACGCCTAGCGGTCCGAGTTGGTTCATCGTGGAGAAAGACACGAAGGGCTTCACCCACGACGAGCCGGAAGATAAGCACGGCATCCGCCTGAGCAACACGGCGGCGCTTGCGTTCAACGATGTTTATGTCGACGCTGACCGGCTCGTCGGCGGCGTCGAAGGCCAGGGATTGAATCAAGCGCAAGCTGTGTTCGGTTATACCCGCTTGATGGTGGCGGCATTCGGCCTTGGAGCCGGCTGGGCCGCACTGGATCGAGCCATTCCATATTCCGCCAAGCGTATCCAGGCTGGGGCGCCGCTCTCGCAAAAGCAAGGATACACACACAAGCTGATCGTGCCGCACGTGGCGCACCTTGAAGCCGCGCGCGCTTACATCGAAGAAACCGCGGAACGCATCGATGGGGGCGTGGAAGGCAGTCTGAACACCGAGGGCGCCATCGCGAAGTACATGGCAACCGAGGCCGGGAATGCCGCGGCCGAAGCCAGCATCCAGGCACTCGGTGGCTACGGTTACACGCATGAATACATGGTGGAAAAGATCAGCCGCGACGTTCGCATTACCACAATCTACGAAGGCACCTCCGAGATTATGGAGATGACGATCAGCCGCGACCGCTGGCAGTCTCATCTCAAAACGCGCGGGCAGCACTATCACGAACAAGCGCGAGAGTTCGAGGCATTGCACGCCCGCCATCCGAACGTGGGTGCCGATATCGCGGCGCTGGCTTTGCACGCCTTGGCCGAGGTCATGGAAAAAGCACGGGCGGCGCGCCTCACTCGACATCAGCACATTCTTCTGCGCCTGGGCGAGTTGATCGCCTTTGCCGAGTGCGCGGGAAGTTTGTCGCGTCGCGCCGCTCGCTTGGCGGAGGGCAACCTCAACGAAAAGGCGAACCGGCGTTTCGACGCGGCGGCGCTGGCGGCGCTCAGCCGAATCTTTGCCCGCGAGGCCGCGCTCAAAGTGGCGGAAGACGGGCTGCGTTGGATCATCGGAGCCGGCGGCGTATGCGATGGAGGGATTACGGGTCTTGAAACGAGCTTGGGATTGCCCGCCATTCACCGCGCGCAATCGGGCCTCATTTCAGACCTGGATTACATAGCAGACGTACTCTACGGCCGCGCGGCCAAGCGCACGGAGCTGGCCGCGTAGCGTTCGAGGATGGATTTCTTGCAGGAGTTTCGCCATGGAAAACACTTCTTACCGGGCCATAGCAGTTGTGGGAGCGGGAGCGGTTCTGCCCGACGCCGCGAACGTAGCGACTTTCTGGGAGAACGTGAAAAATGGCCGTTACAGCATCTCTGAGGTCAAGCCCGAACGCTGGGATCCGGCGCTTTACTACGATGCCAACCCAAATGCGCCGGACAGGACTTATTCCACGATCGGCGGTTGGGTGCAGGACTTCGCATGGGATCCGATCAAATGGCACTTGCCGGTCCCGCCGCGGGTTGTCGATGCCATGGATGAGTCGCAAAAATGGGCCATTGCCTGCACTCGCGAAGCGCTGGAAGACTACGGTTATCCCAAGCGCGCGCTGAATACCGATCGCACGGCGGTGATCCTCGGCAATGCCATGGCCGGGGAGAAGCACTATTTCACGGCGCTACGCCTGTACTTTCCGGAATACGCCCACGAGTTGGCCGGGTGTGCGAGCTTCGCCGAACTGCCGGAGGCGTTGCGCCGCGATCTCACTCGCGAACTGCACGACCGCATGGCGAAGCGGATTCCAGATGTAACGGAAGACACCATGCCCGGCGAACTGGCGAACTGCATTGCGGGCCGCATAGCGAATGTTTTCAACTTCCATGGACCCAACTACGTTGTGGACGCGGCGTGCGCATCGGCGATGGCGGCCATTAGTGCGGCGGCCGAGGGATTGGTAGCGAATGATTTTGACCTGGCGGTCACGGGCGGCATCGATCGCAACATGGGCGCCTCGACCTACATCAAGTTCAGCAAGATTGGTGCGCTCTCGGCGACCGGCACTCGTCCCTACGCCGAAGGTGCAGACGGCTTTGTGATGAGTGAAGGCGCGGCGATCTTTCTGCTCAAGCGTCTGGCCGATGCCGAGCGGGACGGAGACAAAATCTACGCGGTGCTGCGCGGAATGGGCGGATCGAGTGACGGGAAGGGAAAAGGCATCACTGCGCCCAACCCGATCGGGCAAAAACTAGCCATCGAACGCGCCTGGCAGAATGCCGGATTATCGCCGGCTACCGCGACGTTGATCGAGGGCCATGGCACATCCACCCGCGTGGGTGACGTGGTCGAAGTGCAAAGCCTCATCGATGTGCTCGGCAGCTTTCATCTGCCCTTGTGCTCAGTAGCGCTGGGCTCAGTTAAATCGAACCTCGGGCACCTCAAAGGAGCGGCAGGCGCCGCCGGACTCTTGAAAACTGTCCTGGCGCTGCGGGACAAGGTACTTCCCCCGAGCGTGAATTGCGGGCATCCCAATCCGGAGATCGACTTTGCCCACTCTCCGCTCTACGTCAATGCCGAACTGAAGCCCTGGACGATGCCGGCAGATGGCGTGCGGCAGGCCGGCCTGAGTGCATTCGGCTTTGGCGGCACCAATTTTCATGCCGTGCTCGAAGAATATATTCCCCATCGGTTGAACGGAAACGGCAAGCGGTCGGTGGCGGTTGGTGAATTCCCGTCAGAAGCGAAAGAGCCCATCACGCGCGTGCAAGATGATTCCCGCGCATCCGACTCTTCTCATTGCAAAGCTCCGTTACGTGGAGCACTGGTAATCGGCGCTGCTTCCGAAGGAGCGCTGGCCGAGCGCTTGCGCGCGGTGGAGAAAGATGCCAAAGCTGGGCGGGCGCCGGCGCCAACTGCTCCCGCTGAATCAGATCTACGCGCTCCCGAGCGCGTGGCGATCGACTACGGGAACGCGGCCGAACTGGCCGACAAAACTGGCAACGCGCTCAAAGCGCTGGCAGCCAATCAACCGGCGATGTGGAAAGCTCTGCGTGCGCAAGGCATCTTCCGCGGTCACGGTCCCGCTCCAAAGGTGGCGTTCCTTTATACCGGTCAAGGCTCGCAGTACGTGAACATGCTCCTGTCGCTCCGAGCGGCGGAGCCGATTGTGGATGAGACTTTTGCCGAAGCCGATCGTGTGATGACGCCTCTGCTGGGCAAGCCGCTCAGCAAGTTCATCTTCGTTGACAGCACCGATGCCAATGCCGTCGCCAAAGCGGAAGACGATCTGCGGCAAACTGCGATTACGCAGCCCGCCGTGCTGGCAGCCGATCTGGCGCTGACCCGGCTTCTGGCCGCTTACGGCATCGAGCCCGACTTCACGATAGGACACAGCCTGGGTGAATACGGAGCGTTAGTCGCGGCTGGCGCTTTGCCCTTTGCGGACGCATTGGAGGCCGTCAGCGCCCGTGGCCGCGGGATGACTCAGGTGGCAATGAAGGACAACGGCCGCATGGCTGCAGTATTTGCTCCGCTGGAAGAAATCGAGCGAATTCTGAAGACCATCGACGGCTACGTCGTGATCGCCAACGTCAACAGCAACCGTCAGGCGGTTATCGGCGGCGCGAGCAGCGCAGTCGAGCTGGCCATGGCTGCCTTCAAGGAAGCTGGCTATGACGTGGCTGCGTTATCGGTCAGCCACGCGTTCCATACTTCGATTGTGGCGGGAGCCAGTGAGCCGCTGCGGCGAGTTCTGGAGCGCCTGCATCTCGAATCGCCGCATTTGCCGATCGTCGCCAATACAAACGGCGAGTTTTATCCCACCGGGCCTGACGTGGTGCCGCAAATGCTGGACATTCTTACGCAGCAGGTCGCTTCCCCGGTGCAATTTGTGAAGGGGTTGCACACGCTGTACGATGCCGGTGCTCGAGTGTTTGTTGAAGTGGGACCGAAGAAGGCATTGCAAGGATTTGCCGAGGATGTACTGGGCACTTGCAGCGATGTGGTTTCGTTATTTACCAATCATCCGAAGGTCGGCGACGTTACGGCGTTCAACCATGCGCTCTGCGGCCTTTATGCGGCGGGACTGGGCCGCGGTACCGCGGGAGCTTTGCGCGAACCCTCGGCTACGGATGTTCTGTCACCTGTGGAAACGTGGAAAGCAGTCGCTGTGCCAGCGAAAGCGATGGAAGCGTCTGCCGCGACAGCCTCTTCCGCACCCGCCATGCCGTTGAACGGCAGTCGCTACAACGAACTCGGCAGGTTATTCGCCGATGTTCTCGACCGTGGCTACGAGATCTACCACGGCCAGAGTANNCAATATCGGCCGCATTCTGCGCGGCGATCAGTTTATCGATTCGATCCCCACGCGTTTCCGGCGCGCCATGCTCGACAAACACATTACGCGCCTGGTGAAAAGCGAGAACGGCGAACCCACGTTTGAAACCATTGACAGTGTGGCGGATGTCATCAAACTGGCGGGCCGCGGTGGCGCCTTCAATCTGGAAGACGAATTTGGCATACCCCGTGAACGCGTGGCTGCGCTTGACCGTGCTACTCAGCTCGCGATCGCCGTGGGTATTGACGCATTGCGCGACGCCGGCATTCCGCTGGTCATGCGCTACAAAACCACGAGCAAAGGAACGCAGTTGCCGGATCGCTGGGGATTGCCCGAGTCCTCGCGCGATCAAACCGGTGTAATTTTTGCGTCCGCCTTTCCTGGGTTGGACTCGTTCGCGGATGAGATGTCGCGCTACTATGCGGACCACGAACGCCGCGAGCAGTTGGCGATGCTCGAAGGCCTGCTCACCCGTGCGCTGGAGGGAAATGGCCGCGTTCGGATTCAGGAGGCCGAGGCACAGGAGATCATTGTTCAAGAAATCAAGCGCCGCATCGAGGACTTGCGCGCCGCCATCGAGAAGGAACCATATGTGTTCGAGCGCAGGTTCCTGCTCCGAACCTTGTCCATGGGGCATTCGCAATTCGCCGAATTGATCGGTGCTCGGGGTCCCAACACCCAAATCAACTCTGCCTGCGCGACCACCACCCAGGCGGTGGGACTGGCGGAGGACTGGATCCACGCCGGGCGCTGCAGCCGGGTGATCGTCATCTCGGCCGACGACGTTACCTCCGACCATCTGATGGAGTGGATGGGTGCCGGCTTCCTGGCCAGCGGAGCGGCAGCTACCGATGAAGTCGTTGCAGATGCCGCCATTCCCTTTGACCGCCGGCGGCACGGCATGATCATCGGCATGGGCGCAGCGGCTCTGGTGGTAGAGAGCGCTGCCGCCGCGCGTGAACGAGGAATACAGCCCATCTGCGAGGTCTTGAGCACGGTGACGGGCAACAGCGCATTCCACGGTACTCGTCTCGACGTCCAGCACATCGGCCAAGTGATGGAGTCCCTGGTCGCCAAAGCCGAAGCGGGCAGCGGCATTTCGCGTCAACAGATCGCGCCGCAGACAGTTTTCGTTTCCCATGAAACTTACACACCGGCGCGCGGCGGGAGTGCTTCGGCCGAGATCCACGCGCTTCGCTGTGTTTTCGGCGACGACGCGGATCGCATCGTGATCGCCAACACCAAGGGCCTCACCGGTCACGCCATGGCAACTGGCATCGAAGATGTGGTTGCAGTCAAAGCACTGGAAACCGGCTGCGTCCCTCCGGTCGCCAACTTTAAGGAAGTCGACCCGGAGTTGGGAGGTTTGAACTTGTCGAAAGGCGGTGTCTATCCCGTCGAGTACGCTCTGCACCTGGGAGCGGGATTCGGATCGCAGGTCAGCATGATGCTGCTGCGTTGGGTGAAGACGAAAGACGGAGTCCGTCGCAGCCCGAACGCTCTGGGCTATGGCTATCGCATTACCGACGCGAACGCCTGGGATGCGTGGCTGAGTGGGATCGGGAGCCATTCGTCAGGCGATCTGGAAGTAGTTTGCCGCACGCTGCGGGTGCGAGATGAAGGGTCGGCAGCGCGGATCGCGGAAGTCGCTGACAAGATCCGGGCAGTACCGGCGTCACCAACGGTCAGAGCGGTGGTCGAACCGGCGCCCAAGGTTCAAGTTGCCGCTCGCGCGCCTTCCGCGCCTCCACAACCGGTGGCGAAAGGCGATCCAGTGAAAGAGAGAGTACTGGCTCTCGTTGCCGAAAAAACCGGTTATCCCGTTGACATGCTCGATCTGGATCTCGATCTCGAAGCCGATCTGGGCGTTGACACAGTGAAGCAGGCGGAAGTGTTTGCCACTATTCGCGAGGCTTACAACATCCCGCGCGACGAGAACCGCAAGCTCCGCGACTACCCAACCTTGGCGCACGTAATCCGTTTCGTGTTTGACAAGCGCCCGAACTTGGCCGGCACGGTTTCGGTTTCGGTTTCGGCTCCATCTCCCTCGGTGGCTAAGGAGGAAATCAAGGCCGCGATTGCACCGGAGCCCACGGCAGTTCCCGCGGCAGTAGTTTCCACGAAAGACGGTCTCAGCAATGCTGTGAAGGATCGCATCCTCGCCCTGGCAGTGGAGAAGACGGGCTATCCAATCGACATGCTGGATCTGGATCTGGACCTCGAGGCGGACCTGGGCGTCGACACGGTGAAACAGGCGGAGATGTTTGCCGCAATCCGAACGGCATACTACATTCCACGCGATGAGAACCGCAAGCTGCGCGATTATCCTACGTTGGCTCACGTCATCCGTTTCGTTTATGAGAAACGTCCCGACTTGCCCAACGCGGTCTCAATCGGGCCAGCGGTTCCGCCCTTGCCTACGGTCGCTGAATCACCCGCATTGACTCTGGCTGTGGTTCAAGCGACCACAGACGATGCTATCAAGGAGAAGGTGCTGGAGATCGTGGCCGAGAAGTCGGGTTATCCCAAAGACATGTTGGACCTGGATCTCGATCTGGAAGCAGATCTCGGCATCGACACCGTGAAGCAGGCGGAGATGTTCGCGGCCGTGCGCGCGGCGTATAACATTCCGCGCGATGAAAATCTCAAGCTGCGCGACTTTCCGACCCTAGCCCACGTGATCAAGTTCGCACGCGACCGGCAGCCCAGCTTGGCTCATACGCCTGCGAGCGCTACCGCCAAAGAAGAACCGACCCAGAAGAAACCGACCGTGTCCGCGGCTTCGGATTCAAAGCCGATCGCGGCTGAACGTCCGATCCCCGCGAGTTTCGACGCCGCCAATGGCATTCCGCGCCGCGTACCTGTTCCCACGCTGCGTTTGCCGCTTGAGCTTTGCAAGCGGACTGGTGTGGCGCTCGAGTCTGGTCGCCGCGTGGTGATCATGCCGGACGATGACGGAGTAGGAGACGCGCTGGCGCAACGGCTGGAAACGATGGGCGTAGAAGTTCTCCGCGTCGTTCCCGGCAACGAGACGCTGCACGCCGACACACTGGCTAACCTTTTTAAGAGTTGGCTGGCCACAGGTCCGATGCACGGAGTGTACTGGCTGCCCGCGCTGGACAATGAGGGAGCCCTCAGCGCGATGGACCTCGCTGGCTGGCATGAAGCCCTGCGTGTGCGAGTCAAGTCGCTCTATGCCACGATGCGCATTCTGTACGAGCAGATTGCGGCGCCGGGTACGTTCTTGGTGTCGGCGACGCGGTTGGGTGGACAGCATGGCTACGACGAAGCTGGCGCGGTCGCGCCATTAGGGGGCGCGGTCGTGGGCTTCACCAAGACCTACAAGCGAGAGCGAGCCGAAGCTGTGGTCAAGGCGGTCGACTTTGAAGCGGAACGAAA
>PMXH01000583.1 GCA_003165855.1 Acidobacteriaceae bacterium
TTCTGCAAAGTGCGGCAGCAGACACCGGCTTCAGCGAAACGCGCGGCACGAGTGTGCAGGGCGGCGAGGCGCTGGTTCAGTCGAAGATCGTTGGGCGCCTGCGGCAGAGCGGCCATCAGCGGGCCCAGAGCCTTGGCGGGCATGTTGTAAGAGATGAAAAGTTCCGCGTCGGTAAGAGCAGAACGAACTGCGAGGGCAATGGCGTCTGAATAGTGTTGGTGGACGGAGGGAGAAGTGGCCTCCAGTTCGTCGACGATGACGGCGGCTTCTTCCGCGGAAATCAGTTTTTCGGCGGAAGGTCCACCGAGCTGGCTGACCACCTGCTGGTAATTGTTCATGTGCAGGGGATTGCCAGGCTCCACGGTGGCGAGCTTTTGATACAGATCGCGGGCGCGAGGCAGGTCGCCGGACTGGACCGACGCATGAGCCAGCAACTCGATGACTTCGCTAAGGTGGGTGGATTCTCCGGCTTTCTGGAACAGCTCGAGAAGTTTCTCGAGCGAAGCGGGATTGTCCCGCACATGCCCGATGATGGAATGGAGATTCTTAAGAACTCTGTCGGAGTCTTCCGCCAGCAGGCGCTCGGCGTGCTGGTCATATACCTGGAGCGCGTTCTCGTACTGGCCGGCCTGCATGAGGGCATCGGCGAAGGTGGAGATGGCGGCAAGGTCGTTGTGGACGGTGAGGAGCTTGCTGGCAAGTGTGCCGGCATCCGAGAGGCGGCCCGTTTTTAGATAAGCCTTGAGCAGATCGCGGAGGCCGTCGGGATTGGAATCGAGATCGGAGACTTTCTGGAACGATTCGATGGCGGCTTCGGCGTCGCCGGCCTCGAGCAGATTGCGGGCCTGCATGAGCAGTGCATAGCCGTTGCCAGGATCGAGAGTGAGCATGCGCTGGAGGACTTCTTCGGCGGCGCTCAGCGAGCCCTTGGAGCGCAAGGTCTCGGCGACGGCGGAGAAAATCTGCCAGGCTTCAGTTTTCTTACCCAGGCGGATGTAGACCTCCGCCAGGCGGACACGCATGGCGGTGTTTTCCGGATCCATTTCCAGAATCTTCTGGAAGATGCGAACGGCGTTATCGAGTTCGCCGGATTTCAGGAATTCTTCGGCAACCTGCAGGTACTGGGCGCGGGCATCATTGAAGAGTCCCTGCTGGGTGTAGAGCTCGGCCAGCTTCAGCACGCTCTCAAGCGAAGGCTTGAGCTTGCTGATCTTCTTGTACATGGCGATGGCCTTGACCGTGAAACCCTGGGTGGCATAGGCATCGCCTACAATCTTGAATGCTTCGGTAGCTTTTTCGACTTCGCCGAGGCGGGAGTAGAGGTCGCCAACGGTGTTGGTGACGGTGAGGTCCTTGGGATCTGCCTTGAGGACCTTTTCGTACTCAGCGATGGCATTTTGCATCTTGCCCTGCTGGACATACTTCTCCGCAGCGCTGAGAACCTTCTGTTTGTTGAACCCGAAACCGAACGCCATAAGAGTACTAACTCCAGCCCCTGGTATGAACCGAGAAAGCCTGAACCAAGAAAGCCTGTACCGAGAAACTGGTGACGCGTCCTGGGAAGTGTTGGCCCTGGGAACGTGTCACGTGGCCAAACTCCTGTTCAGAGACCTGGCCTATCGGACAAGGCCAATTGTACGGCTGGAAGGGGGTATGCGTATGGTTACCAAGGGTTACCAAAAGGGAGTGTACGAATGGGTTACCAAGGGAATCAGGGGGCGGAACGGGCGGGGAGACCGCATTTGGCGCTATAGAAAGGGTGCGGAAGGTGGCTGGGCATGGGGCTTTCCCTCCAGCCTGCTAGTCCAAATACGCTATGGGGACGGGTTGTGCGGCAGTGTACTCTTTCAGGCGAAACCGCAGGGAACCCCTGGGAAAGGACAATCTCCTTATGACCTGGATTCGAACCATACCGAGGTCGGAGGCCGACAAGAAGCTGCTGAAGGCGATCGAGGGGCAGCGCGCGTTGTACCCGGTGGAGTATGCCACGCCGGTGCATCCGGATGAGTCGGGAGGGTCGACGATTGTGGGGTCGCACACGCTGATTCCGGAGGCGCTGTATCACGCGTTCGGGACATTTGGGGCATTGATGTCGCCGGAGTTGCCGCTGAGCCGGCGGCAGCATGAAATGATTACCACCATGGTCTCGGTGACCAACCGGTGCAAGTATTGAATCGAGTCGCACGCAGAGTTTCTGCGTAGGGTGACGCTGGATCAAGAGCTGGTGGAGGCGCTGGAGAAGGACTACACGACCGCGCCCATTACGCCGCAAGAGCGGGTGATGCTGGACTATGTGGTTAAGCTGACCAAGGACGCGACCAAGTGTTGGAAGGACGATATTGAGGGGCTGCGGGCGGCGGGGTTTGACGATCGCGGGATCTTGCAGATTACGCTGATTGCTTCCTGGTTTAATTACATTAATCGGGTGGCGGATGCGCTGGGGGTGGGGAGGGAGTGAGGGCCTCTAGGAGTCGTCAGTCATGTCACAAGCGCGCTGCAGCATTGCGGGTGAAGTGGAGATCTTTCGCCAGTTGCCCGGCAATCAGACAATCGCGTCTATTCAGCCTGTTTTTCGCCGAATTTGGCCGCGATGACTCCAACTGCAATCAGACTCAAAGGAATCATCAGGATCGAGGAAGCAAATGCAGCCTCACCTTGCGTCAGG
>PMXH01000328.1 GCA_003165855.1 Acidobacteriaceae bacterium
ACCTGCCACGACGACAAGGCCAAGCTCATCGACAACGCCAAGGTTCCGCATCCCGGCGCCGCCGGTGACTGCACCGATTGCCACAGCCCGCACGCCAGCAACCAGCCTGGACTGCCGAAGACCGATGCGGTCACCATCTGCCTGGGATGTCACAGCGACTTCGACGACCTGCGCAAGAAGGCGGTGCACCATCAACCCGCCTTTGTGCAGGGATGCGCCACCTGTCACACGCCTCACGGCGGCGACAACGATCATCTGCTGCGGGCCAAGGGAAACGCGCTTTGCCTGGAGTGCCACGGGCCCGACTCCGTGCCCCAGAAGCTCGAAGCCGAGCATGTCCTGACTATCTTTGACGGAAAAGTGAAGTTGCCCGAAGACTATTACCAGAAGAATAAGGTGGCGATCCTGCCGCTGAGATACGGACTGGGCCATCCGGTGCAAGGTCATCCCGTCTCCGACGTGATGAATCCGGCGAATATAACCGAAGTCAAGACTCGCTTGACTTGCCTGTCGTGCCACCAGCCGCACTCTTCGGCGCTGCCTGACCTGCTGGTGAAGGACCAGCAGAACAACATGGCGTTCTGCGATACCTGCCACAAGAATCGAACGAATATGCGAGATGCCACGACCCCGAAAAATTAGAAACAGGAGAATAGAAATGATCGCGCTTCCTCACAAATCGAATCTTAACGCCAGGGTGCTGGCGGCGCTGGTGCTCCTGCTCGCGATGTGCCTGGCTGCGCCGGTCTCGATGTACGCCGACAAGAAGAAGAAAGCCGACGCCCCTGCGCCGGCCGAACCTCCCAAACTGGACATTGATACCTCGAAGCTGGTTTGGCCGAACCCGCCCAACATCGCCCGCGTCCGCTGGGTGAGCTACTACGCGGGCATGAAGATCGACCGTACACCGGTGGCGGCCGCGAAGAAAAAGCAGAGTTGGATGGATCGCGTTGCCGGCGCCAAGCAGGAAGATAACGTCGACAAGCTCAAGACTTTTCCCTGGCAGTTGCTGGGACCATACGGCATCGCGATTGATTCCAAGGGCCTGGTGTATGTGGCCGACCAAAAAGTTGGAGCAATCTTCATCTTTGACACGGAGACGCACGACGCCACCCTCATTAAGAACGGCACGGACGCCCATTTTGGCTGGATCAACGGACTGGCTATCGACGATAGCGACCGCCTGTTTGTTTCCGATGGCAAGATGCATCGGATCCTGATCTTCAGTCCT
This sequence comes from Acidobacteriaceae bacterium, assembly GCA_003165855.1. Classification (GTDB taxonomy): domain Bacteria; phylum Acidobacteriota; class Terriglobia; order Terriglobales; family Acidobacteriaceae; genus Sulfotelmatobacter. The sequence continues at coordinate 1,232 of PMXH01000328.1, forward strand.
ACCCATCAGGTTGAGGGCCAGATCGTGGAGGGATTGGTGGATCCCGTGGGACTGGCCATCGACACGGAAAACCGGCTTCTCTATGCCGTCGATGAGCAGCTCGATCAGGTCTTCGTGTACGACGCGGACAGCCTGAAGCTGCTGCGCAAAATCGGGACTGCAGTGCCTCCTGCCAAAAAGCACTCCCTCATTACGCCGGGTGACTTTGCCGCGCCGACCAATGTTGCGGTCGACAGCGACGGCAACGTCTATGTCACCGACACGCTGAACAGCCGCGTCGAAATATTCGATGCGGACGGCAAATTCATCAGCACCTTCGGCAAAGCCGGCGATGGTCCGGGATACTTTTTCCGTCCCAAGGGTATTGCGATCGATGGTGATGGACACATCTGGGTGGCGGATCAATACCAGGACCGGGTGCAGGTTTTCAACCGCGAGGGAGAATTATTAACTTACATTGGCGACACCCATGCCAACGGTCCGGGCCAGTTCAAGGCGCTGGTCGGTATTGCCATCGATAAGCAAAATCGGGTCTTTACTACCGAACAATATCCGGGCCGCATGCAGATGTTCCGCTACATCACCGACGCCGAGGCAGAAGCTGAAAAGACGCGACGCGCGGCGGAATTGACGAAAACGGCGGACGCGCGCAAGCAGTCGACCGATAGCGCCCAGAAGCCAGCCGACGCGGCAACGCAGAAGGCGACTCCTTCACCTGTGACAGCTGCGCCGGCACAGAAGGCGGGAGCTGCGCCTGTGGCGAAACCTGCCGCGACGACTCCCAACTAAGAACACTCGATATATGCGATCTACGCCTCGGCCTCCGAGGCGTTTTTCGTCAGCGCTCGCCATCCAATCTGAGCTCCTCCTCTCATCCTCCGGCTTGGGTGACACTTATCACAATCAACGGTGAGGGCTGCCCTTGAAGGGCAGCTTCAAGAATGTCAATCTCCTGCGGAAGGAGAATCCCTGTGAGTTGTTGCAATTCTTTGCTGTTGAGAAACGTTACAGCGGACGGCAACGGCACATGGGGCATTTCCCCAATCCCACTGTGGAAGAAGACCCAATCAGGCAACCCCTACGGTGTTACCGAAGTGGAATCACTTCCTACTACATTAAATAAGTCTAATCCCAGCAATCACTTACAGAATTGCCGTAGAGAATTGCCACACCCTGAGTCTTCGGTGGTTCTCGTGCAACCACAAATGCGGAGGTTTTGTAGAGCCTCCACAACATTATGGACCTCGAGAGTTCCAAGAGTGCAGCAGTGAAAGCAAGCGGTAGATGGACAAGCGTTGTAACCCTTTATAAAGGAGCTAATATGAAGAAAAGCTTTTTAGTCATGCTAATGATTCTGGCTGTAGCTGCTTTTGCTGCTGCTCAGAACTATGCGCCGCCGTCTGACGTCCTCGGCGCCCACCTCAATTACGGCCGTGGCTGCGCAGCTTGCCACGCACCACACAGCGGCGCATGGGGCAACGGCGCCAATAAGTCGGGCGACACCACCTCCGGCACCTCGATCCTCTGGGGCCAAGATGTGGGCTCTCTGTACGGCAAGACCATCATCACGGGCAGCACCAACGGCAGCACCGGCTATACCGAAGTTCTGCCGGCCAGCATGGCTGCTGGTACTCCCGATGTGAATGGCCTTATCACCTGCCTCAGCTGCCATGACGGCAACTATGCGACCGGCGCCATGATGAAGAACCAGGTTTATGAAACGCTGCCAGCCACTTACGGAGGCTTCAATAAGATTCCGACCTTGCTCGGAGCGAACGGCGACGGCGCCAACAGCTACCTGGCAACGCACCCGGTGGGTTTGAACGCCACCGTATCTTGCGGCGGACAGTGGAATTGGGATTGCGTCGAGACCAACGGAACGATCGCGATGAGCGGCCCGAATTCCTCCCAGTTCGTGAAGAACTATGGCTTCTTCGTAGGTCTCAGCGCCTACAACAACACTGCTGTGGTTACCTGCACGACATGCCACAACCAGCACATCATGAACGTAGTGAAGGTTACCAACGGCCCGAAGAGCGGCTTGGCGACCGGCACTTACGCGACCATGTTCTTCGTGATCGGACCTTACAACCCGGCCAGCGGCACGGCTGGATCGAACCAGACCGCGCAATTCTGCCGGCAGTGCCACGGCGGAGAAGCGAACGAGTCGAACGGAAGCTACACCATCCCGACAACTTTCTAAGCTGTCGGCTTCGTACACACAGGGGAGAGAAAAACTCTCCCCTGTTTTTTTGACCCAAGTTTCGTGTGAGGATAGACTTCATGAAGCACCAACAACCAATGCGAACCCTAATTCTCGCATCGCTCTCGCTGACGGCAGTCACCCTGGCGATGATCGTGACGGCGCCGGCCCAGCAACTGGCCGTCTCCCACACCCCGACCAGCGCGGCGACGCAAACCAACGCCGCGGAGCAGGTCACGGGCAAGCCGGTGGCGCGAGTCAACGGAACCGTACTGACCGATCGTGACCTGCAGCGCGAGATGTTTACGCTGTTTCCCTACGCGGCCCAGCACAATGGCCAGGTGCCTGCGGAGATGGAACCGCAACTGCGCAAGGGCGCCCTGCAAATGATCGAGTTCGAGGAACTGGTGTACCAGGAAGCGTTGCGGCGCCAGATGACGGTTGCGCCGGCCAAGCTGAAAAAGGCGGAGCAGGACTTTCGCGGCCAGTTCAACACTCCGGCTGAGTACCAGCAGCTTCTGAATTCAGAGTTCAAAGGCTCGGAGAAGGCTTTGGACGAGAAGGTAAAGCGATCGTTGCTGATTGATGCCTTTCTCAAGGCCGAAGTCGATGCCAAGTCGACGGTATCGTTGGCCGAAGCCCGCGCCTACTACGACAAAAATCCGGCCCGCTTTGAGTATCCCGAAGGCTTTGCCATTCAGACCATTTCTTTCCTGCCTCCGGAGAAGCCGACGCCTGACAGCCTGAAGGAAGAGCGCAAGCGCGCCGAGGATGCGCTGAAGCAGGCCAAGGCGACGACCAACTACGAGCAATTCGGAATGCTGGCGGAAAAGGTCTCCGAAGACGACTACCGGGTGATGATGGGAGATCACAAAAGGGTGGATCGCGCCAAACTGGCGCCGCAGGTGGTGGATGCTCTTCTTGCCCTAAAAGAAGGCGAAATCACCGGTATCCTCCAGGTCGAGCAGGCCTTTACCATCGTCCGGCTGAACCAGCACATCCCGGCCGGGAAAGCGAAATTTGCCGATGTGAAGGATACGCTGCAAAAGGAACTGCAAAAGCAGAAACTGAATTCCGTGCGCGCGGCCCTGGGCAAGAGGCTGCGGAAGACGTCGAAGGTGGAAGAACTGTAAGGCTCGTCTTGCCCTCTCCAGCGGGTGAAGGCCTGCTTTGAGCAGGCCTTTTCTCTCCCTCCGTTGTTCGGTGCCTAGAAGGTTCGTGATCAGGGCATGCCCTAAGGCGTGCCGAACGCTCCGTTTTCCGACGTGAGTTGGCATGGCTGAAGCCATGCCCTGATACGAATCTCCTGACACCGCATTCCCCAAAATTAAAGTTTGTATCAGGAATAGAAGGTTCGTATCAGGGCACGCCTTAAGGCGTGCCGAACGCGAGCGCTTTTGGTCTGGGCCTTTAGGCGCGGGGCTGAAGCCCGGTCCGTTTTCCGACGTCAATTGGCATGGCTGAAGCCATGCCCTGATACGAATCTCCTGACCCGCCAACGCTTGCGCCAAATGCCTTGTCTTGTTGAGTTTAGCTGGGTTATATGCCCCAGAACCGACGCCCCAATTCCCCCCCAAGTCCCTTAGCTCCTTGCAGGGCAATGGTTTAGCCAACCCCCTCTTCTGGCTGGGAACGTGCATTTCTTCAGGAGAGGGAAATGAATGGCCGACCGCCTCGGACTTGGGAATCGCCACCCCGTTGCTGGAGGAGCCGGTTCTGAGTGCGAATACCCCAGTCGCGCCGTTGTGGGGGAAGCCAGGACGACGCCGATGCACACCTGGTCTAGAAATCGGAATGAGTGGGTGGTTGTGAAGGGTATTTCCCGAAATATCGCTTTGGTTCTTGCATGCGCTCTTCTCCTGATACTGCCGGCTCATGGTCAGGTGAGGCTTGGGGAAAACAGCATGAACATGAACGGCACTCTCTCTGGAGGGTACAACGGGGATTACGGAAATCTGATCCCTTCCGACCACAGCATGTCTTTCGGAGGCTCGGGTACCCTGTCCGGTTTTTACTACAATCCTAACTTCCTCTCTTACACAATCTCCCCTTACGTGAATCAGGCGCGAGACAATTCATCCTTTCAATCCATTTCCAACGCCAGCGGCGTGAATATCAACACCTCGATCTTCGCGGGCAGCAAGTTTCCCGGCTCCATCAACTACGCCAAGTCCGACAACAGCGAAGGCAACTACGCGATTCCGGGGTTGGCCAACTATACGACGCACGGCAATAGCGACACTTTCGGGATCAGCTGGTCAGAGCTCTTGCCGGATCTACCGAGCCTCTCCGCCAGCTTCCAGATGGGAAGAAACCAGTACTCGATCTACGGCTCGGACGATAGCGGAGCCACCGATTCGCGTTCTTTCAGCTTGCGGTCGTCATACCTGTTAAAGGGCTTCAACCTCAATGCCTTTTTTTCGGATGGAGACTCGCACTCAGAGATACCACAAGTCCTTCAGGGCTCAACGCAGCCACAGACCTCGACCTCCAGCGGCCGAGGGTATGGATTTTCCGTAGGGCACCAACTGCCGCTTCACGGCGGATTTTCCGCAACAGTCAACCGTTCCGACGTCGATTCCGATTTTCTCGGCTACAGCTACAACGGCACGATTGATACGTATACCGGGACCGCAGCCTTTCAGCCGACGCAAAAATTCCACTTTTCCGTGAGCACAAATTACTCCGACAACCTTACCGGAACCTTGTACCAGGCGATCACTGGGGCAGGAGGAATCGTTACGCCACCGTCCCTGGGGCAGTCATCGAACGCTTTCGATGTGCAGGGCAACGCCAGCTATTCGGTTATGGCGAATATGCAGGCGCTGGGTTCGGTGGACCATCGCGAACAATCGTTCCTGGGGAAGGACTACTCCGCCGACTCTTATGGCGGCGGCATCACCTACGGGCGGGTTCTGTTTGGCGGCAACTTTAACACCGCCGGAACCGTGACTGAGAATATGGTCAGCACTTCAAGCGCAAAGGAACTCGGGTTCAGTGGCACGGTGAACTACAACAAGCGATTCGATGGTTGGACGGCGGGCGTATTTGCCAACTATGCGCAGAATGTGCAGACGCTGCTGATCACCTACATGTCTTCGTTTTACGGATACGGTGGCAACATCCGGCGCCGGTGGGGAAAGTTTGGCTGGACGTCAGGCGCGAGCATCAACAAGACTGGCTTGACCGAGCAGGCTGGGACTTCAAGCACCGGCGAGAGTTACAACACCTCGGTAGGCTATTCGAACTGGATCAACCTCAACGGGACCTACTCGAAGTCGAACGGAAGCGGAATCGAGACCGGAGCCGGGTTGGCGGACACTCCAACGCCGCAGCCGGTCCTGACTCCGAGTGATCTTATTCTTTTTGGCGGCAAGAGCTATTCGTTTGGCCTGAGCAGCAATCCAATGCGCAGGCTAATTATCTCATCGAGCTTTGCCCGGGCCTATGGGAACACGAATGTACTTGGGATCCTCTCCTCGAACAACACAGAACAGATCAACACGCTTTTTCAGTATCAATTCCGTAAGATGTACCTGACGGGCGGATACAGTAGACTGAACCAGGGGTTCAGTGCGTCGGGCACACCGCCGGAGACGATCTCAGCGTTCTATTTCGGGGTGTCCAGATGGTTCAACTTCTTCTAGCCCAACCTTCTGCGCGCCAGCAGAGAGCGAATATAAGATGCGGGTCCTGCGCCGGCTGAAGCCGGTCCTTGATTTACGAATGGCGGTGGTACTGACGCTGGTGGTTCCGGCGCTGCTTTTGCTGGCGCCTGGGGTTCCAGCGTTGGCCGGGCGGCAGCCGAAAGCCAGCGCCGATGAACTCGCGCCTCCTACGCTCGAACTGGAGGGAGGGCGGAAGCTGGTCTACGAACGCAGCTTCGGCTCCGAACGCGAAGTGAAGCCGAAGCGCGGCTTCTGGAACCGGTTGGTGGACATCGTGGCGGGTGAGCCCGACTTCAAGAATCTGGTCCGGCCCTACAGCATTGCAGTGGACTCGCATGGGCGAATCATCGTGACGGATCCGGGCGCGGCGGGGGTCCACATTTTCGATTTCGCGCAACAGAAGTACAAGTTCATCGAGCGCCGCGATAAAGACAAGGATGCAATGCTCGGACCGCAGTGCGTCGCGGTCGATGCCCAGGACAACATCTACGTCACCGATTCGGAGACCGGCAAAGTCTTCGTCTTTAACTCCAGCGGAAAGTACGAGCGCGTAATCGGCAGCCTGAAGGGCGGGGAAGGATATTTCAAGCGTCCCACCGGAATTGCGGTGGACTCGGTCACGCAGCGCATCTACGTGACCGACACCCTGCGCAACCAAATTTTCATGATGGACATGCAGGGAAACATCCTGCAAACCATCGGCAAGAAGGGCGATGGCAACCTGGAATTCAATTTACCGACCGAGCTGCGATTGGATGGCGAGAACCTGATCGTGGTCGACGCCATGAACTTCCGGGTACAAGTGCTGGACCGCTCGGGAATCTTTCGCTACTCCATCGGGCAAGCCGGCGACACCAATGGAAGCGTATTTCGGCCAAAAGGGATTGGCGTGGACTCGGAAGGCGATTTGTACATCGTCGATGGCCTGTGGGGAGTGGTGCAGGTATTTAATCGCCAGGGAGATTTGCTCTATTACTTCGGAAAAAGAGGCACGCACGCGGGCGAGTTTCAATTGCCGGCAGGATTATTCATCAGCGGCGATGACCGGATTTTCGTGGTGGACTCCTTTAACCGGCGCATTCAGGTCTTTCATTATTTCGGTTTGAAGAAAACCAAGGATGGAATGTAGTGAGGCGCAAACTTTGTTACGTGGGCCTGATGGTGATGCTGGCGGCGGGGACCCTGCTCGCCCAGTTCACCGGCGACGTGATCGGCTCCCACGATCTGGGCCCAGGCAGCAAATCGCCCATAACCGGCGCCCGCACTGATTTCTGCATGTATTGCCACGAGCCGCACAATGGCGTCGGAGGCCGAACTCCCCTGTGGAACCAGAAGCTCACGGTCCAGACCTACAGTCTGTACACCAGCGACACCGAAACCAATCGTGGAACCCAGCCGATGATGGGAGCCGACAGCAACCTGTGCCTCTCCTGCCATGACGGAACCGTTGCGCCTGGAACCACCGCGGCCTTTGGGCAGGTGACGATGTTCGGATCGATGTACGGCTACGACGTGTTTGGCACCAACCTGCAGCCGTCGCATCCCGTCGCTTTTGCGTTGCCTTTGAAAGATAACGTCGATTTGATTGCATCACTGGCGGCGAAGGGCAAGACGGGAGATCCAACCGGGGCTGTTCGTCTTATCAACGGCAACGTGGAATGCACGTCGTGTCATAACGCCCACGTGCAGGCAAAGGATTTGATCTCGCAAAATTTTCTGGTCCGGGATAGTTCGAACGGCCAGATGTGCCTGGCCTGCCACGACCCGAGCCGCCAAATGGCCGGCAAAGTGAACCCGCTTTCGGATTGGGCCACGAGCGCCCACGCCCTGGTGCAGAACAAGATTTCGCCCCAGGCGAATGTGGGAAGCTACACCACGGTGGGGCAGGATGCGTGCATCTCCTGCCACGCTCCGCATAATGCCCAAGGGCCGGCGCGGCTGCTTCGCGGACCGAACGAGCAAGATTGCATCGCATGCCACAATGGGGGCGCGAATATTTCGCCTGCGCCGCCCAGCGTCTTCGCCGAGTACGCCGCTCCCAAGGTTGGGCATCCCTTCCCGACAACCACGAATCCACATGACGCCGCCGAGAGTACGCTGCTGAATAACAACCGGCATGCTACCTGCGTAGATTGTCACAACGGGCATGGGTCCGCCCAGGTGGGAGTATTTCCGCCTCCTCCGCTGGTCCGTGTTTCGCAGAGGGACACCGTTGGAATCAGCGCCACCGACGGAATGTCCACCGTGGCCCCGGTGGTACACCAATACGAGAATTGCTTCCGATGTCACGGAAGCAGCTCGGGAAAAGCAGTTCGGCCCATATACGGATATCTCCCGGTGCGTGCGGTTTCCGCAGGGGATCCGTTGAACATCATTCCTCAATTCAGCACCACCGCTTCCTCGAGCCATCCGGTTACGCACGTCAGCAATAGCTCTCTGCCGCAGCCCAGCTTGCTCACGACCATGTGGAATCTTAACGGCACGACGCCCGGGCGCGCGGTAGGAACCCAGATATTCTGCACCGACTGCCACAACAGCGATGACAATCGCGAGTTCGGAGGCACGGGCCCGAACGGTCCGCATGGTTCCAAGTGGACCCACATACTGGAACGCCGCTACGAATTCAGTCAGGCGGTGGCGCCGGGTCAACTGATTACCAATCTGTTTCAAAACCCCGACCTCAGCGTGAACGGGCCTTACGCGATGTGCGGCAAATGCCACAACCTGAGCAACATCATTTCGAACGCCAGCTTCAGTCAGCACCAGAGCCACATTTCTTCCGGCTTCAGCTGTTCGGTATGCCACACCGCGCACGGATTGGGGGGCGTCAACCCGAGTATTAGCGGCCAGCGGCTGGTCAATTTTGACGTCAACGTGGTGGCTCAGAATGGCGGCGCTCCTATCTCCTACAACCACGCCACGAGCACCTGCACGCTGACCTGCCACAACACCGTGCATAATCCGAATGGCAGCGTGACTAGCGCGCGGGCCGGAAGCGTGTTGAAGAAGTGAGGGCGTGAAGATGGCGACCGCAACGGCGGTGGCGACCGGCGTCGAAAAACCTGTCTCCATTCTCGATAAGCTGACCTACCCAGTGGCTTTAGTGGCTTCGCTCTCCATCTGGTTCCTGGCTATAAAGGCACCGCTATGGTTAGACGAGACGCTAGCCTACTGGCAGGTCAGTGGCGGCTTTGCCAAGGTCTGGAGCCGCTCGGCGCTCATGCCTTCTTCAATCGGCTATCTCTACACGCTGTGGGCTGCAAAGTCGATCCTGGGCAGCAGTGAGATCGCGCTCAAGATTCCGTCTACATGCGCGATGCTGGGCGCTGTCTATTTTCTGTTTCGGGCGGCGCGCGAGCTGTTCGATCTGGAGTTCGCGTTCCTGAGCTGCATCTTCTTTTGTCTGGAATACAACGTGGTTTTTGCCGCGACGGATGCGCGCCCCTATGCGTTTGCCTTGCTGGCCAGCAACCTGGCGATTTTTGCTTTCGTGCGATGGATGACGCGGCTCCAGCTGCATGAAGCAATCCTGTTCGGAGCCGCGGCGGCGGGGATTCTCTACTTCCATTACCTGTTCGGGTCCATCCTGCCTGCATTTGCAATCTACTATCTGGCGGTGCGGCACCGCTCGATCAAAACGGACGCGCGGCAGCTGGCTGCTGTGTTGGCCACGTTTACTGTGGTGGCCCTTCCGCTGATTTTTCGCATTGTGAGCCTATACCAAAGCAAGGTGACACATGCGGTTCAGGAGTTACGCCACCCGGTGTTGACCGCACTGAACACGCTGGCGCCCATGCAAACTCTGATTGGTTTTATAGCGATAGTTTTTCTTGCGGCGCTAGTGCGGAAAGTGAATTTCACGGGACGAGACTACTTTCCAGCAATCCTGCTTTGCCCGCTTCTGGCTCTCGTTCCTGCTGGCGTTTTGTTTGGCGTCAGCGCCGTCGCTCCAGTACATCTGGTGATTCCGCGCTATCTCACTGTAGTCGCGCCGGGCAGCGCGTTGACTTGGGCGCTGCTGACCAGTCGGATCGAATCTCGACTGTTGCGGCAGATTTTTTGCGTGGGCTTGGTGGGGTTTACCGTGTTCGAATGCTTCAGCTCGCCACTTTCCCGGCAGCATGAACTGAACTTCAAACAGGCGCACGCGTTTGTGAACGCGAATGTTGCTCAAGATGAGGGCAGGATTCCGGTTCTGATTTCCAGCGCCTTCATCGAGTCAGACTTCGAGCCGATGCCGGCCGACCGCAGCAGCGAAAATGCTCTGGCTTCGCAAGTGAGCTACTATCCGGTCAACGCACCATTGATTTTCCTTCCGATGGATCTGAACGATGAGGCAATGCGGATCGGCAAACAGACGGTCATGGACGCTCTGCAGCATCATCAGCGGTTTCTCGCGGTAGCCGCTCCCACTTCTTATCAGACGATCGACTGGCTCACCGCCTACTCACGCGGCGCATTCACGACGGAATTACTAGGAGAGTTCAATGAGATCGTAGTGGTCGAATTCCGTCCGATCGCAGAGAGCAACTAGCGCCGCACGAACACTACCGCGAGATCGTCTTCGTAGATCTTCCGAAAGCGTTGATCCCCGCGCAAGATCGTGGCCAGCGGTTTGGTCTTGTCCAGGAGTACCACGCCTGCCTCGTTCAGATAAGGGTCATTGACGTAGGAGTCCTCGCCTCTTTCTGAATTGAAAAAAAGAAAGTCGAGCTCGTCCCCGTAAAGATCGGTACGTCCATCAATCGCCACAGGATAGTCTGGCATGTACCAAGTGAGAAAGCCGCCCCAATCGAAAGTGTTGTAGAGCGGCCCCGGCTGGGGGTTTTGGCGAAGAAAGTTGACGGCTTTGATGGGAAACTCGCTGCTCATGGCAGCGTCCAGACCGCGCGTGTTGAAGCCGGTGTTGAGGGCGATCAGGTATGTGACGAGAGCCAGTGCTGCCGCAAGGGCCGCCTTCTCTGGCCAAGTCTCGTTGCCTTCGCGTTCAACATCCTGAGGCCAGGAACCGGCAATCAGGGCCGCCGCTGCCATGCAGAGGAACCATGAATCGCGCATGGTGCGAAAGGCGACAACGCTGGCGACCGTCAGCAAGGCCAGCTTGAAAAGATCGACGCGCTTTTGCCGTCCCAAGGTGAAAAACGCCGCGCCGGCGAGCAATAGTTCCACGTAATGGCTGAAAGCGCGAAAGGTGAGAGCCCGGAATTCGCGAATGAAGATATAAGGAAACTTGGAACCCGCATAGGCAAAAACCACGGGATACAGATGATAGGTGTAGGGCCCCAGGCAGGTGGCCAGCCCGCAGGCAGCTGAAATGAGCAGCACTTTGCCGGCGGGCAGACTGGAGCGCGACGCAAAGTCCGGGGCGATGCCAACTCGTACCCCTCGTTGCTGGAGCAGATGCACCGCGGCGAACAATCCAACCACGAAGAGGCCGTAAATAAACTGAATGTGGCAGTTCGCCCAAACCAGAAACACCAAGGGCAGCCAGTACAAAAGCTGCACGCGACCTGTGCGGTGTGATTCCAGTAATAGTGTGAGAGTCACCGCGAACAGAATCATCGACAAGAAAACCGGTCGTGGCATCAGGCTGAACATAAATGCCGAACAGCTGACTGTGGCTAGAATGCACGCCACCCAGAACCTTCCCGAAAGTCTGCGGACCATCCAGTACACGGCATATGCAACCGCAACAGTCAGCAGCGTGCCGAATACGCCGACGCCCACCAGCCCGAACCAGGCATAGGCGCGCGACAGCAGCACTTCATAACCCCAACTGTAGGCGGCCCACGGACGATCGGAGGCCGTGCGGGAAAGGATTCCGGTGTGAGGAAAAGCACGGTGCTCGATGATCCAGTCGCCAACTTTAAGATGCCACCAGATATCCAGATCGAGAACGGAGAACTTCAACAACATGGCGCGGGTGGCCACGGCCGTCAGCAGCCCGGTCAGGACGATCATCTGGACGAGTCGTCGCTGCAATAGCCCGCGCAACTCCTGGGCCACGCTCGTGGTCTGAGTTTCCGATGCCGTCATTGCACCGTCAAGCCTACGACGGTGATGGTCACGGGGTTGGGCTGCGCGGCTGTTGTTCCCTGAACCTTCACGTTGTACGTTCCCAGCTCTGGATTGGTGGGAACTGAGCTGGAAGCTGCACCGCCGCAAGCGTTCAGCAAGATCAGAAAAACGCAAAGACCAGCCAGCCATAACCACAGGCGCCGCTTATTTCGACGTCCGGCGCCGGCCAACAAAATGCCTGCGAACGGCGCAAAGGCGATGAAGAGCTGCAATCGAGTCCCGTTGGGCTGTTGCAGCGAAGCTGCCCCTGAGGGGATCGTGATGGTCACCGAAAACGGCACTGCCTGGGGCCCCGGCGTAATCGTGGCCGGCTGGAAAGTGCAGGTTCCGTTCGGAGGCAGCGTGCTCTGCAAACAAGAAAGCGCGATGGGCTGGCCGAGAGCGCCCGTATTCTCATTCAACAGAAGAGAATACATCGCAGTACCTCCGGGAGAGGCGGTTTGAGGAGCAGGCTGCGCTGCCGTGGGCTCGGCGACGATGGTGATGGTGTCACTGCCGATGGCGCTGGAGAGCGCTTGCGATACCGCTTCGATGGTGACCGTAGCTGGCGGCGGCACGGCGGAGGGAGCCGTGTAGTTGCCCGAAGTATCGATGCTGCCCACCGTTGTTGCATCGCCGCCCGGTATTCCATTCACTTGCCAGTTCACCCCAGTGTTGGTTGTGCCGGTGACGGTTGCAATGAAGGTTTGGAGAGTGCTGGTGTAAACCTGGGTAACGACGGGATTGGTAGTCACGGTTACCGTCACTGCCCCGCCGGCCCCGACAATCGTTGCCTGAGCCGATCCTGAGGTTGTGCCATCGGCCTGCGAGATTGCGGTGATGGTGACTGTGGCTGGCGTCGGAATAGCCGCTGGCGCCAGATACAACCCAGTCGCCGAGATCGATCCGGTGGTAGATAAATTACCGCCTGCCACACCATTCACCTGCCAAGTCACGGCAGTATTCGTGGCTCCGGTTACCGTTGCCGTGAATTGTTCCTGACTGCTGACGGCCACATTGACGGGATTCGGCGTCACTGTGACAAAGATCGAGGGAACCAGTTCGCGGATCCGGACGTTGCGTGTGTCTGCAACGAACAGATCGCCGGCAGAGTTGCCAAACACGCCCAAGGGTGAGTAAAGCTGCGCAGCGGCGGTCTGTCCGGCAGTGCCGGTTGACTGGCCACCATCGCCAGCAAAGCCCGGAATACCGTTTCCGGCCACGGTTTGAATGAAGCCGGTGGCCGCGACGACTTCGCGAATAACGTCGTTGCTCGTGTCTGCGAAAAAGATATCTCCTGAGGCGTCGACGAATAAGCCGCTAGGAGTGTTCAGCAGGGCGCCGGTGGCTGCTGCTCCGTCGCCCGAGTAGCCTTCTTCACCGGTCCCGGCCACGGTGGCGATGTCACCTGGCGGGATCAGGACCCCGGCGATTGTGACCGCCGCGGTACCTGGATTTACGACGCGGATGCGATTGTCAGAAGTATCGGCAATGTAGATGTTTTCCGCAAGGTCGACAAACACGCCAACCGGGAAAGCGAGATTCGCGCCTTGTGCACCAGTCGCAGGTCCGCCGTCGCCGCACACCGCCGTGGGCGGATCACACACGGTGCCGTTGCCGGCCACGGTGATGATGTTGCCGCTGGATGCCACCACCTCGCGAATCACCTGATTCTGTGTATCCGCGATGAAAATGTTTCCTGCGCTGTCGACGTAGACGCCGCAAGGGCTGGTAAGTTCCGCGCTTATTGCAGGTCCGTTATCGCCGAGGTAGCCGGGCGTTCCGTTGCCGGCGACCGTGGCGATAGTGTTCGCCGCGATCTGCACTCCCGCGATCGTAATTGTGGTGCTCTGCGTGTTTACCACGCGGATGCGATTGTCTTCAGTGTCCGCGATGACAATGTTTCCCGACGCATCCAGGAACATGCCGTTGGGATAGTGGAGTTGTGCGATGGTGGGAAGTCCGCCATCGCCACACAGTGCGGTTGGTGTAGCGCACGCCGTGCCGTTTCCGACTACAGTTTGAATGATGCCGGTAGTCGCCGACACTTCGCGAATCACGGAGTTGTCCGTGTCGACGATGAAAAAGTCTTGCGAGCCGTCGACGGACACAGCGGCGGGATAGTTCAGCTCTGCATTAAGAGGCGGTTGGCCGTCTCCGGAATAGGCGGGGGTATTGTTTCCGATGGTAGTCGCGATATCGCCTGTCGACGCCGTCACCACGCGGACCACAAAGTTGTCGGTGTCGGCGATAAAGATGTCGTCGGAAGCATCCACAGCGATGCTGCTGGGATAGTTCAGTTCCGCGCTTGTTGCTAGTCCATTGTCGCCAGTGTAGCCTTCCGTACCGAGGGTTCCGGCCACGGTAGCAATATCGCCCGGCTGGATCAAAACCTGGTCGACGGTGATCTGCGTTGTTCCGCCATTCACCACGCGAATCGCGAAATTATCGGTGTCTGCGATGAAAATGTTCTCTGAAGCATCTACGAACACTCCATCCGGCACACAGAGAAAGGCAATGTTAGCGGCGCCGTTATCTCCGGAATACTGGCACACGCCGGTTGTGATGTAGTCGTAATAAGCTCCCGCCACAGTTTGGATGTTGCCCGCGGGGATCGTAGCTCCGGCGATGGTGATGGGCGCAGTCCCGGTATTCACGACGCGGACAAGGTTGTTGCCGGTGTCCGGGATAAAAATGTTTCCTGTGCTGTCGACGAAAACGCTTTCCGGTATAGCGAGCTGCGCAGTCGTGGCAAGGCCATCGCCGTTGTAACCGCACGGCGTTGTAGAGGCATAGTCGCCCGCAACCGTAGAGATGTTAGCGCCGCTCACCTTGCGGATCAGGCAGTTGTCAGTATCGGCAATGTAGATGTTTTCCGCGCTGTCAACGAAGACGCCGAAAGGATCATAGAGTTGTGCGCTGGTCGCGGGCCCGCCATCGCCGGAGTAGCCAAACATGCCGTTGCCCGCGACGGTCGCAATGTACCCCGGCTGGATTGTGACTCCCGCGATCGTAACGGCCTGCGTACCCGTGTTAACCGCGCGAATGACAAAGTCGAAGGTGTCCGCGATGAAAATGTTTCCCGCAGCATCCACAAAGACGCCTTCAGGATGGTTGAGCGCCGCTCCGGTTGCAGGTCCGCCGTCGCCGCACTGCGCCGCCGTTTGGGAACAAGCTGTGCCGTTCCCGGCCACCACTGTGAGATTGCTGGACGTATCCAGTTTGAAGATGCGACTTGAGTAGTAATCCGCAATGTAGGTGTTATCCGCTGCGTCCAACGCGATGCTGACTGGATCGCCGATACTCGCGTTCAGCGGAGTCAGATGTTTCGGGCCGCCGCCGGCGACTGTGTTGATGGCATACTGCGCGAGCAAAACATGGGGAGCGAGGAAGACAACTGCAAGAGCAAGAGCAACGGCAACCGGTGTCGGCCTGTTAGAACGCATGATCACTTCGCCTCCTGGCCAGAAATCCGTTCCAAGCGGACCACAGTGGTGCTCTTCGGTATGGTTTTGCCTGAGGTATTGCCTGGGGCGCCTATTTGCAGAATGAATCGAGGCCGCAACCCTCGTTGCCACAACTGGAATTCCGATTGCGGGATGGTAAATTCCTGGTTTGTCTCGGCGGAATCGTGCGCGGGGAGGGCGACCGCACAGGCAATGCTTCCGCCCTTTTCAGGGTGAGAGAAATCCCAGAGCGTTAGCCTCTGGATGGAAAGTTCGGACGGCCCGTGGTTCACCAGATGGATGCGAATACGAATCTGTGTTTGGGAACCGAGGCCAGTCTTCTGCAGCACCTGATAGGAACCGGAAACCAGTGGAACATTGCTGGCTGGTGCGGATTGGACCCCCAGAGAAAACAGCGCGGCCATCACCAAAGGCAATTTGCCGAAACGAAGAATGTGGTGGTTCATGTGATCTTACCCTCCCACTGGATGTGCCTGGAACCCAGCTTTCCTGCGGCTTCAAAACTGCGCCAGCTTGCTCGCAACAGCTTATCAGCTTGACCTTGCTAGTCACCTTATAAGCGCAGTAAGAAGTGGGCAGCATTCTTCGTCACTCGCGAATGTGACGGCGATCACAGGGAGTAAAGGCCTTGCGAACACGTTCCGGCCCTCAGTCAAATTTGCGCCAATTGCACAGGACGGGAGCGTTATCGTAGGGCAAAGCTGCCAGCAGTTCCTTTTCGGCGGCAGCGGGTTCGTATCGATGCAGGAGAAAACCGTAATTGAGATGCAATAGACGGTCCTGTGGATTTTGTACGAGGGCCCACTGATACTGGGCGACAATATCCCCATAATTTAAGCCTGATGCGTCGGTCTGGGTTTTGATGCGTTGGACTTCTTCGGAGTGGTTTAGCTGGCTTGTGAAAGGAGGGCGCTCCAGCTTACTTAGAACCAGCCCAGCGACCCGCACCCGGTCGTAAGCAGTGAACGCAAGTAGACGCTCGCACTCTTCCTGGGAGACAACGTCCGCGCCCGCGGCGCCACTGCGCATTTCGGCTGGGAGGATGCTTACGATTTGGCTGAAGAAGGCGCGCGCCAGCAGGTAGGTCCCGCGCGGATTCATATGCACGTGTTCGTAGAAGAGTTCGCCGCCTGGGACCCCTTGCGCACTCTCTCCGGCAAAAACCGCCGCAGCGTCAACCAGGCCGACGTTTGGATTCTCGCCCGTTGCGGTGCGAATAACCTCATTCAACCGGGTGTCAGCGCGAAAGCGAAGCGTGTCCAGATCCTGAGCGCGGACAAAGCGCTCCTTGGCTCCGGCAAAATCTCCGATGGCCCACAGGCAACGCGCAATGCGAAACTGGAGTTCGGCGTACTGAGGGTCTATATCCGCCGCTGAAAGGTACAACTTCAAGGCCTCAGAGTGCGATCCCGCTTCATCGAGAGCCACCCCACGTTGGACTAACTCCTCCCAGGATTTCAACTCGTCCTGCCGAATATCTTCGCGATGCAAGGATGCGAAAGGAGCGCAGTCCTTTAGGTTGGTGGCTACCGTGCTGATCAGGACCCGAGACCCGGAGCGGCGGACAACCGCGCCGATGTCACGCAAGTTGGCGGCGAAATTCTCGTACACCGGCCTCATCTGTGGAGAATCGGCGCGCACCTGCCTTTCCAGAAACATTTCCATGCCACGCCACTCGGACGCGTTGTTTCGGTTCCCGCCAGCGGCCTTCCCCACAAGCTGACCCAGCCTGGTGGAATTGAGGAAAATTCTGGTGCGAATGGCCGGCAGGGTCAGGTCCAAAGGCGTTAATACGGTTCCCGGCCCGAACGGACCGACAACTTCGGTATTGCCGGTGTAAATCACAAAGAGGTCAGGCTGGTATTGCGCGAGATCCTTAACCATGGGCAACAGCACATGCGAATTGATGGCGGTGATGCTGGTATTGATAACCTCGAACCTTGTCGAGGGATAGCGCTCTCGGAGCATCACCTCGAGGTAGCGGGCAAATCCGTAGGTAGGATCCGGGTCTCCCCAGGCCACAGACTCGCCCAATACGAAGATCCTATAAGTTCCCGGTGCCTTTTTTGCCGGAATTACGTAGGGGCGCGGTGTCCGGTACATGCCCGATGGAAAAAAGGGCACGGGGAAAAATTGGTTGTCGCAATAAGCCGCGTGGCCCTGGTCTGTGCAAGGACGCATTACGCCAGTTGGCGTTCCAACTCCGCAGAGACGGAGCACAACCTCCGCGAGCACGAGCACTACCGCCGGTACCAGAATGGCAGTGGCCGAGATGGATAGCCAGCGGCGCCAGCTAACTTTGCGCAGCGTCGGGATTCCTTCCGAGGTTTGCCCGTCTTTAGATACTGTCACCATCGTTCTCGTAAGGCACTGGGCTAATTGGTGTTCCGCTCCGCGGGGTTACTGCAAGAGGTCGCCGGTACACCGAATGCCACCTGCGGTCACGCCCGGGGCCTTCGCCTCCCAGTCCAGTTGCTCACTGTTGACGATAACTGGGGCAGGTGACCTGAACAGTGGCCAATGTCACGGCATCCTGTGATGAAGATCACACACGCCCGGATTACCGCTCGTCGGCACAAAACCACAATCTTTTCACCAGCTAGAAGCGTCTGTACATGAACTGAGCCGCACTCGCGCCCTGGGTCCGGGTCACGATCAATAAGAAAAGCGATACCAGTACATAGAGGGGAGGGATCCAGAACCAGCGCCAGCGAGCTAGGAGCGCGATGAATCCGGGGTGGGATGCCTGACCCGAAGATTCCGCCTCAACCGAATAGCGGTTCAGTGTCTCGATCACCAGGAGCACACCGGCGTATCCAACGGCCAGCATCAGAATCAGGAAATAAAGGCTGCCACTCAGGAAGTGCGAAAGATAGTCTGCGGGCGACACCACCGCCGACAGCATCTGACGCACCTCGACCAGAGATTTGGCGCGGAAGAATATCCAGCCCAGGCTGATGAGACTGATCGTTGCACCCCACGAGATCGGTGTCCAGAGGGCCGCAGAAGTCGACCAGTCAAACTTGCGCTGCACGTGTTGAATCTGACGATGCAAGATGAGGAGCACGCCGTGATAGCCACCCCAGAGCACGAACGGTAAGGTCGCCTTATGCCACATTCCAAACAGGACCATGGAAATCAGCAAAACGAGATTTCGCCACCACACTTCCCGGCGCATCACGGCCAGGGGGAAGAAAACGTAGTCGCGAATCCAGAACGAAAGCGACATGTGCCAGCGCGTCCAGAAGATCGACGGATTGGTAGACTGAAACGGGCGAGCGAAATTCTCGGGCACGGTGAATCCGAGCGCTTGCGCAGCGCCGATGGCGATGTGTGAATAGCCGGCAAAATCCAGGAAAAGCTGCAATCCGTATCCGAACGCCAGGCACCACACGTCCGGCCCACTCCAGTGCGTGACCTGATCGAAGCCGGAGTTGATTCCGTCGCCTCCGAGAATTCCCTGACCCAGCAATTGCGCCAACTGCATCATCAAAACACCGGTTGCGATGCGGCGGAACCCGCGTCCGATGTTGGGCCAAGAGGCGGGTTGCTCGGAGCGAAATTGCGGAAGCATTTCTGGCATCCGGCAAATCGGCCCCGAGATAACGACGGGGAAGAACGCCATGTACAGAGCAAACTCGATGAACGACGGGTCAAGTTCCTCGCCGCGGTAAAGGTCAAAGAGGTAACTCATGGCCTGGAAGGTCCAGAATGAAATCCCCAGGGGCAGGGCAAGATGCGAGAATCTTTGCAATGCCGAAACAGAAGTGTTGATCGCGATGGCGGGCAGGTATTTGAAGCTTCCGAGGAGCGCCAGATTCAGTACAATACCGATCGATAGAGCAATCGCAGATGGCTTTCGCTGAAGCCATTTTCCCACCATGAAGTTGATCACCGTGGACGCAAGTAGAACCGCTGCAAACCACGCTCCCCATGTGAGATAGAGCGCGTAACTGCCGATCAGAAGAATGGCTTGTCTTGCCGCGCGCCGGCGGACCTTGGCAAAGATCACCACGCAAAGCAGAAAAACCAGAACGTGCAGGATTTCTCGAAGCAACATTCCTCACCCGCAATACAAAATTCCCAGCAGCTAAAAGCAGCACTTCGGAACGCATGGCATTATCACGTATTCGTGCTGGTTTCGGATATGCTTTCTTGCATACCTGTGAATGTCGGTTGGTTGTGATCTGCGTTGCGGATTTCCGTCCTTCTTACCCGCTACAATGACCGGGCAGCATGAACAGATTTCGCAATCTTATCGACGCACTCGCCGCCGCCCCCGGCGATCGTCCATTTGTCACTGCCTGGATCGATGAGGACGAGCAAGAGACGGTGACTTTTGCGGAGTTTCGACGCCGCGCCCGCTCCCAAGCCAAAATGCTCTCCGAATATGAGGTGAATACCGGCGATCGCGTGATCATCCTCATGCCGCAGCAAATCGCCGCAATGACGACCTTCGTCGGTGCGATGATGCTGGGCGCGGTACCAGCATTTCTTGCCTATCCCAATTTCAAGGTTGAGGCCTCCAAGTACCGCGCCGGGCTGGCCGGAGTTACGGCAAACCTCAAAGCCAAGATGGTCGTCATCGACGATGCGTTTCCTGAAGACATGCTGGGACACGTACACCTGTGCGAGGAAGCGAAGCTGATTCGTGCCGGCGACAGCAAAAGCGTGGGGGCAGAAGTCGAACTGCATGACCTGGAGGTTCGTCCCGAGAGCTTGGCGTTCATCCAGCATTCGGCTGGCACGACCGGCCTTCAAAAAGGAGTCGCGCTGACTCACGCCGCCGTGCTCAACCAACTCGAACATTTGGCGCACGCGCTGAAGATTGACGGAGAGAAGGACAGTGTTTACAGCTGGCTGCCTCTTTACCACGACATGGGTCTGATCGCTTGCTTCATATTGCCCATGGTTTGCCACATGCGCGTCGTGATGCAATCGCCGCTCGACTGGGTTATGCATCCGGAGACCATGCTGCAGATCATTAGCGAGTACAAGTGCACTCTGGCATGGCTGCCCAACTTCGCCTTTCAGTTCGTCCCGCGCAGAACGCCACCGAACCGGTGGGCACAATACGATCTTTCGTCGGCTCGCGCGCTGATCAATTGTTCTGAGCCGGTCCGATCCAGCAGCATGCAGGAATTTGAGAATGCTTTTTCTGCGATTGGACTCAAAAGCGGGACACTGCATTCCTCTTACGCAATGGCCGAGAATGTTTTTGCCGTAACGCAATCAGATATCAACGCGCCATCAGGGCCCAACCGGGTTTGGGCGGATGGCCAACGATTCCGCAGCATGCATGTCATCGCCCCCGTCGCGCAGGGGACTCCAGGCGCGGTTTGTTTCACATCATCGGGCCGGTTGCTCCCGAATAACGAGGCCCGGATCGCATCCGATTCCGGCATACTTCTTGCTCCGGGCTTCGTCGGCGAGATTCTCGTCAAGAGCGATAGCCTGTTTACGGACTACTATAACCGTCCCGATTTGACGGCCAAGGCAATCGTCGAAGGCTGGTATTCCACCGGTGATCTTGGCTTCACCCTGGAAGACCAACTCTATGTCATCGGCCGAAAAAAAGATCTCCTCATCGTCGGCGGTGAAAACATTTACCCGCAAGACATCGAGGAGATCGTCGCCAGCCACCCAGCCATTCATGATGGCCGTGCAGTTGCGATGGGCGTTTATAATTCCGATCTCGGGACTGAGGATATCGTTGTGGTGGCTGAAGTGGAGCGTGAAGAACTTCTCACAAATACGGTGGACATCGAGCGAGAGATTCGCAATCTGGTGGTCGGCGGGATCGGAGTCGCAGTCCGGACAATTTTCTTAAAGCCACCAAAATGGGTCGTGAAGAGCACGGCCGGCAAGGCAGCGCGTTCTGGCACGCGAGAAAAGTTATTGAAAGAGCATCCGGAACTCGACGTTCGAGGCTCGGGAGACTAAATACGAATGACCGCAGAAGAACAACAGATGATTGAACACATTGTCCGGCTGATCCGAAAGCCAGGTGCAAATATTGACGAAAATACGCCCCTGGTTTCCTCCGGACTGATCGACTCGATGGCGCTGGTGGATTTGCTGCTGAAACTCGAAGACCTGACCCTCAGGCGCATCCCCGCGGGCAAAGTGCAGCCGAAAGATATGAACACGGTTGCCTTAATGTTCGCGACAGCGCAACGCGTTGGGAAAGCTCGTAAGTAGCTTCCGGAGGCATGCCAGCGGGCAGAAGGCCAAGCGGACTCGATCTACACAAAGCTGATAGCAACTGCATAACCCTGCGCCCGACGACGGCCTACTGTAAGGGCTTTGCCGGCGTCCCCGGTTTCACACCCGAGTGCTTTTTCGCCTGCGCCATCAATTCCAGAACCTTATCTTTGGCTTCGTAGTTTGGATTCGTATCCAGCAGCTTTTGCCAGGTGGCGACAGCTTTGTCGATGTCCATCTTGCCCTGCCACTCGACGATGCCCAGATTGAACAAGGTATTTGCCTTGTTGGGTTCGTAGGATAACGATTTCTGGAACTCCGCGATGGCGGCGTCGATGTTGCCGGTATACCAATAGGCCGTCGCCATGTCCGTGCGAACGCCCGTGTTGGCTGGCGCTACTTTCAGCGCGCGCTGGTAGTAATCGATCGCCGTGGGGAACAGCTGGGCGTCGTAATAGACGTTTCCGATGTTCTCCAGAAGTCCGGCGTTATTGGGGTCTGCTTTGAGCTTCTCGAGCAAGGGCGCCGCTTGGGTGTCAGCCATTTGCTGCATCTGCGCCGGGGTTGGAGCTTGGGCGCCGCCGTTGGGATTTCCCATGGCGGGTGCGGGAGCGTTCGCGACCCCAGTCGCAGCGGCCGCTGGACTGGATCCCCGGATGAACCAGCCGCCGGCGATTCCCACCAGCAGGCAGATGACCGCCAACACGTAGGCCTGCACGCTGGTCCACTGTTCAGTAGAATTTGCTCGATTTGTATCCGCCATATGTTAACGCTCCTTCAGATACCTTTTCGTCTAGCGGCGAAAGCCGCCGATTTCCCTGCCTGGGCCTGTCCTTTTGCTAGCTCTTGCCCTTCTTCTGAACGTCCTTCTGCACGTCGGCCATGAGTTTCTGCACCGTGGCTTTGCGGTCCGCGCTTAACTGCGGATTCGACTTCAACAGCTCCCGCCAGGCCGCCAGCGCTCCCGGGCCATCTTGTTTTCCCTGCCATTTGATTATGCCGAGGTTGAACAGCGAGTTGGCGTCCTTGGGGTTGTAGTTCAGCCCCTGCTGAAGCTGGCTGAGGGCGCCGTCCACATCGCCGCTGTAGTACAGGCACGAAGCCAGCTCGGTGCGAACGGCAACGTTCTTAGGATCGGCCTGTAATGCTGTGTTGTAGTAGCCCGCTGCGTCCTTGAATTGGTGGGTAGCCTTGTAGATGTTTCCGACTTGAAAGAGCAGATCTTTGTTGTTCGGATCGCTCTTCAGTTTTTCGAGCAGCGGCGCTGCCTTCGTGTCGGCCATCTTTTTCATGTTGTCCAGGCTGGGCATTTGTCCGCCCATGCCGCTGGGCATTGCGGCCGGTTGCGAGCTGCCCACTTCCGGAGTGGGCGCGGCAGACTGGGACC
>PMXH01000394.1 GCA_003165855.1 Acidobacteriaceae bacterium
ATTGCTCACAAGACTCTCTTCGGCACTGACTGGCCGGGCCCGGGCGTGCCGGACATCAAGAAGAACCTCGATGAATTCCGCGCCCTCCCGCTGAGCGAGGATCTCCAGCAGCAGATTCTGAGCAAGACGGCGTTGAGTATTTGGCCCGCTTAGATGCGGCGCTATTTCGGTTTCCACAATCCGACCGTGTTGCCGTCCGGGTCGGCAAACCAGGCGAAGGTGCCCGTTGGAATCTCAACCGGTGGCACGAGCGTCTTACCACCGAGCGCGCCAGCCTTGTCCAGATAGCCCTGCACATCGTCCACCTGCACGTAGAAGATGGTGTAGTGATGCGGTTCATGGCCGAGGGCAGAGATATGGCCCTGAATGCCGCTATCGGCGCCCGTACTGATCATGGTCGCCGGGCCCATGGCTTGCATACTCCAGCCGAACAAGCCGGAGAAGAAGTCTGCAGTCTTGGCGCCGTCACGGCAGCCTATTTCGAAATGAACCACTGGTTGTCCCATCGCATCGTCCTTTCCAGAAATGGCGGACATAATAGCACAGCAAACGAACCGTTGGGGTTTGGAGCGTAAGCGCCTCCTGGCGTATAAAAGAAAGACGGTTGCACCCCCCGCGCACCCCCTCGCGCGGCTCCGGCAACGGGTAATCAATCCAATTGAGCGAGAGACTATGTCCAGCGTGACCAACACTCAGGCTNNTCCACTTTTGAAGAAACCTGCTACCTGCTGTGGTTTGGACGCTTGCCGAATCGCAGCGAACTGAAGGATCTGCAGCAGCGTTTGGCGCAGGAGCGTCACCTTCATCCGGCCATTATTCGGCTCCTCCGCGATGCGCCCAGAACTGCTTTGCCCATGGATGTGCTGCGCACTGCGGTTTCGGCTCTGGCTTTCTATGACGCGGACGAGAAAAACAACGATCACGACGCCAATGTTCGCAAAGCCATCCGGCTGACGTCACAAATCGCGATGATCGTTGCCGCCTACGACCGGATTCGCAAAGATAAGCCACTTGTGGAAGCTGACCGCTCGCTTTCGCACTCCGGCAACTTCCTGTTGCAGTTGACCGGCTCCAAGCCTTCGGCCACCGCCGAACGGGCGCTCGATATCGCATTGATCCTGCACGCCGACCACGAACTGAACGCGTCCACGTTTGCCGCGCGTGTGACCGCCGCTACGCTGTCGGACATGCATTCGGCCATCACCTCGGCCATTGGCGCGCTGAAGGGACCGCTGCACGGCGGAGCCAACGAAGCGGTGTTTCGCATCCTCGAGACGATTGACCGCGAGAAGGCCGATCCAGTCGAGTACGTCCGCAACCTGTTGGCGCAGAAAAAGAAAGTGCCCGGCTTTGGCCACCGCGTGTATCACACCGAAGACCCGCGAGCCACGCACCTGCGCGTGATGTCACGCGATTTGGGCCGGTCCAGCGGGCAGCCGCAATGGTATGAGATGTCGGAAAAAATCGAGCAGTTCGTGAAGGCGGAAAAGAAACTGAACGCCAATGTGGACTTTTATTCGGCCTCCACCTACCACCTCCTGGGCATCGATGAAGATCTATTTACTCCCGTGTTCGCCGTCTCCCGCATCAGCGGATGGGCAGCGCACGTCATCGAGCAACTCGACGATAACCGCCTGATTCGTCCGCGCGCGGAGTATCTGGGGCCGACTTATCCCAACCATTATGTCGCGATCGGAAAGCGCTGATAAAAGCGCCAATAAATGATCGATAATGCGCAATTCGCGACGCTCTCGGCCTGACGCTTTTCGCTGTGCCATTTCCTTTGTCGAGAATGTTTCCGAGAGAGTTATCGACAAGAGCAGGTAGAATAGTCAAACGATGATGCCCCGGATTTACCTCGACAACAACGCCACCACGCCGGTCCTGCCCGACGTGCTCGAAGCCATGCGTCCTTATTTTGGCGAGCGTTTCGGTAATGCCTCCTCGATCCACCATCATGGACAGGAGACTCGGGCCGCCGTGGACCACGCCCGCGATTCGGTGGCTTCCTTGCTGGGCTGCCGCCCCTCAGAAATTGTCTTCACCAGCGGTGGAACTGAGGCCGACAATCTGGCGATTGCGGGATTGGCCAGTGCCGGCGACCACATCATTACTTCCAGCATCGAGCACCATGCCGTGTTGCATGCCTGCAGGCATTTGGAGGAGACCGGCTGCGAAGTAACTTATCTGCCGGTGGATGGCCGCAGCCTGGTTGATCCCGAGCATGTGCGGCAAGCTTTACGGCCGAATACCAAGCTGATTTCAATCATGATGGCCAACAACGAGACCGGAGTGCTGCAGCCCGTCGAAGAAATTGGAAAGGTAGCCGCCGAGGCCGACGTCTATTTCCATACCGACGCAGTCCAGGCCGCAGGAAAAGTTCCGATTGATGTCACCCGGATCGGCTGCACCGCGCTTTCGATTTCCGGCCACAAGATCCACGCCCCGCAAGGCGTGGGTGCGCTCTATGTTCGCAAGGGAACCCATCTTCAGCCGCTGTTTTATGGCGGACGCCATGAACGCTCGCGCCGCGCCGGAACCGAGAATGTCCCGGGAATTGTCGCTCTGGGCAAGGCCGCCGAGTTGGTGATCCAAGGCTTCGAGCGTGGTGACGACAAGAAAATGTCCGCCTTGCGCGACCGCTTGCAGCAGGGAATTCTCGCGCAGGTGGAGGATGCCGGTGTGAACGGCGAGGGCGCGCCCCGCGTCCCGAATACGACGAACATATATTTCGACCATATCGAAGGCGAGTCGATGGTGATCGCGCTCGATCTCAAGGGCTTGGCGGTATCTTCGGGTTCCGCATGTTCGTCGGGTGCGATCGAGCCTTCCCACGTCCTCACTGCGATGGGGCTGAAATCCGGTCGGGCGCATGCCAGCATACGCGTCAGCCTCGGCAAGCAAAATACCGCGGAAGATATCGACCTCGCCCTGGCGCTGGTGCCGGAGACGGTAGCGCGTTTGCGCGAGTTGTCGCCGGAGTATAGGAAGCAAGCTGTTAGCTACTAGCTCTTAGCTCCTAGCTTTTGAATTCGGGATATGGCGCAGATGCTTCGAGTCAGTTATGGCAACCAGAGCCTCGGCCAATAGCCTCGGACCTGCCAGCTCGGTTTGCTCATCAGTCAGTCTGGCTTGCTCACTGTCATTTTGGCTCGGCCTTATTCTGAGCCACTTTCCGGGGGCTGTAGCGCTAGACTTTTCTGCAGTGCGGTGGCTTGAGATTCAAGGCGCCGCTGTCATGTTGGCGGTTGTTGCTTGTGTACTTAATTTCGAAAGAAAGCTATGGATTTCGGCAATCATTCTTGCCCTTTGCAATTCGTTGCTTGTAATGTACGTAATATGGTCGTAGGAGCTAGCAGCTGGAAGCTAGGGGCTAGAAGCTAAGAGCTAAGAGCTGAAGACATGTCGAATCCCAAGACCATCGCCGTAGCCATGTCAGGCGGAGTCGATTCCTCCGCCGTCGCGGCCATGCTGCGCGTCGAAGGACACAACGTCATCGGCCTCACCATGCAGCTCTGGAACCAGCGCCGCTTGGCGGGACACGAGGGCATGCCCGAACAGGTCACCGGCCGCTGCTGCTCACTCGACGACGTCTATGATGCTCGCCGCGTGGCCGAGCACCTCGGCATTCCTTATTACGTCGTGAATCATGAAGAGCGATTCGAGCGCGACGTCGTGCGTCCGTTCGTCGCCGAATATCTTTCGGGGCGCACCCCGATCCCCTGCAGCCTTTGCAACAATCACTTGAAGTTTGATCAGCTGCTCGTCATTGCCCAGCAGATCGGCGCCGAGTCCGTTGCCACCGGCCACTACGC
>PMXH01000026.1 GCA_003165855.1 Acidobacteriaceae bacterium
AAAACTAATTCCAGTTTGCTGTCGCAGCGCGTGACGAGCGTGCGGACTTCCTCAGCTGCCTTGCCGGTGAATCGGCCTTCGAGCCGGCATACTAAAGCACCGTCTGATTCTTCCGTTTGGACACGTAGCATGAAGGGCCCCTCTTACATCTGTTAGCCGCCTCAAATCGCTGGCCATAGTCATTCCTTGCAGGTGTTTTGCCATGGACCCTTAGCGCAACCGATTGAGACTAAACGGTCTTTCAGACGTAGGCTGCCGTTAAGAACGGGCAGTGCCAGCATGAGGTCAGGTTCGCGGCAACCATCAGGGAACTGAAGCAGCCGCCTGAAGGCGAGGTAGCCGGACGTCTAAAACGTGAAAAACAGGTCGGCGGAGGGGCGCTTCGCTGTCAGGCGGAATAATCAGCGCGGGTGATGTTCAGCCGGCGCATCTTGTTCTGCAGGGTGGTTCTCTTAAGCCCGAGGCGTTCTGCCGCTCCACCATTGCCGGCTATTCTTCCGGACGCGCCTTTCAGAGCATCGACGATCGCCTGCCGCTCTGCTTGCTCGAAGGTCGACGCTGCCGCCGCAACAACAGTGCGGCCAGTGGATCGGTTCAGTTCGGCTCGCGGTACATTCAATTCGTCCCCCGGTGTGAGGATCACGCAACGCTCAATGAAGTTCTCCAGTTCACGGATATTTCCCGGCCAATCGGCATTCACCAGAGCCTCCATCGCGGGTCTCGGGACAGATCGGATGCGCTTTTGCATACGGCGGGAGAGGCGCGATACAAAAAAGTGGACCAGGAGTTGAATGTCTTCGCGCCGTTCGCGCAGCGGCGGAATTTCAATGGGAAAAACCCTCAACCTGTAAAAAAGGTCCTCGCGAAACTGATTGTTGCGGATCATACTTTCCAAATCACGATGTGTAGCCGCGATCAAACGAACATCAACCTTGATGGTCCTTGTACTTCCGAGGCGTTCAAACTCCTGTTCCTGCAGGGCGCGCAGGAGTTTCGGCTGCAAATCCATGGTGATGTCGCCGATCTCGTCGAGAAACAGAGTGCCGCGATCCGCCAGCTCAAACCGGCCTCGCTTCTGGATGAGCGCGCCGGTGAAAGCACCCTTTTCGTGGCCGAACAGTTCACTTTCCACCAAGCCCGAAGGAATCGCCGCGCAGTTCAGGCGGACAAATGTGCGCTCTCGACGCGGGCTGAGATTATGAAGCGCTCGGGCCACCAGCTCCTTGCCAGTACCGGTTTCGCCGTATAGCAGTACCGTGGAACTTGTTGGCGCCACGATCGCAACCTGCTCCAGCACCTTGCGGATCCCGACGCTCTTGCCGACGATATCTTCGAAGTTGTACTCAGATTCGATTTCCGATTCTAGGTAAAGCCGCTGCTCTTCCAGATCGTCGCGCGACGCGCGGAGCCGCCCATAGGCCAGAGCATTCTCGAGGACCAGAGATGTCTGGGTGCCGATCTGCGACAGCAGGTCGCGGTCCGCCTCGTTAAACCCATCAGCCCTGCGACTGCACATGGTCAACAGGCCCAGGGGGCCATCGGCGCCCATCAGTGGTACCAGGACGGCCGAGAGGAGGGATTCAGCTCGGGACGCCTCGCGGAGAGCGGGGGGTATCTCTGCTCCACACGGTGAGTAATACTGTGGCGTCCGGAGGTGCGACCATTCGCTCCATAGCTTCGTAGGCTCGACGACAACAACCTTCTCGAGAAAGCCCTTTCCGGTCGGGAAATCGAGAAATCTACGTTCCAAACTTCCCGACTGCTTGTTAAAGAGCCACAATGACGTGAGATCGTTGCCCCAGTGCTTGCGCATCGACCCTGCCACTGCCTGAAACAGTTCATCCGCTTCCAGCTTACTGACAATATGATTGTTGATTTCCAGCAACAAGCTGAGCCGATCTCGCTGCTTCACGACCTCTCGGTGGTAAAGCTCCACGGTGTCTCTTGCCATTGCGCACTCGAGCGCGACCGCAACGTGGGAGGCTAGGGCGCTGAGCATCTCGACGTCTTCGGGGGCAAACTGCTGGCCCTGCAACTTGGGCGTCGACAGAATTCCGTAGCGTTTTTGCGCGGTCGATACTGGGAACAAGTAGGTGCTTCGTCCGGCAACTTCGGCTGCAAAAGGAGCCATGTCAGGGTGTTCCAACATTGCCAGCGACAGGTCCGGGACAAACACCGGCTTCTGTTCGTCCAGAACCTGCGCCACCGGGCCAAGGAGCAACAAATTGGCTCCACGCTTTATTGCGGGAGCGTCCGGATCTCGGTCAAATTCGAAGCTGGATAAGCTCTCCCCGTCATCGTTCAGCACGTAGAGTTCGGCCCCGTGCAATCGGGAAGTGCTGGACAGAACCCCTCGCAGACTCTGCAGAACGGCCTTCACAGTGGGCTGATCGGCTAGGGCGCTGGAGGCACCTAGCAGCATTCGATATCGATCTTCGGTGATGGTCATGGTCCGTGAGCTCTCCGCAATTCTCGGTTTACAGATGCGAGCAACCTGGTCTTCTTACAGGATTGCAATCTACTCGCCCTACGATCTCGCTAATCGAACTTCGGTCACGGTGCGCCATCAGATGTGCAAAGGCCGACATAGCGGTTGTCGCGAACGCGCCACTTGCTACGCCCCTATTCTTGCGCTTCTAAGTATCTGCCAATCATTTTCCCGCTGCAATCAATACCCGGATGATTCCGGACGACCTTCCGACCCTCGACCCGGGTTCCGCTTCAAATTCCTATCGTTCACTCCCCAGAGACGCGGGAACCGAAGAGAGTAGTTTGTTGATGGCTAGCTCCATAGTCCGATTCATCTGGGACACAACCCCTGGTACGTTTCGTTGGGACACCGGTCGAGTTTCGCAAACAGCGTTGCTCCAGACCGTTGCACCGGTCGCGACTCGGGTGATTTGGGCAGAGATTGCAACCTCGACCTTGACACCGGCTTGGTAGTCCACCTCTTCCAGCTTTTCCAACCTGCCGCTGAAAACGTAGTCGTTGTTCGGACGGCCGTCATAGATAGAGACCATGGAGAACTGACCGCCGGAGCGCAGATGGTCGACGACGGCGCTGGTCACCAGCGCACGGGGGTCCGCCGCCCACCGGTGGTATTCGTAGAATCCGATTTCCTCTGGCGTCGTCCGGTAGACGATTGGCCCTTGCCGCAGATAAACAGGCGATTGGAATTCCCGTACCGCGATGGAGGTTCGGGTGCTTTCGGAAGCCGGATCCGGCGGAGCTGGCAAATTCAGTGTGTAATAGGCCGGGTATCTTACCTTCCCGCCACAACCGGTCAGGGCGGTTATGATCGCCAGCAGCAACGCGAGCTTGTTTAAACGTTTCTTCATTTCATTCCCCTCTCCTGACCTATTTCGGAACCTGGCGGTCCCCGGGTTGTTTCACTCTCACCAGGCTCCAGGGACGCTGCTTCAATGAATTCGTAAACTGGTTGAGGTTGTCAGTCGCGTCGCGTAGATTTTCCACCGTGTCGCTGATCTTGGAGTCATTGGCTCGTACCATGACTTGCATCGACTGCAGCAAGCCTTTCGCCTCTTCCAGAGTGGTCTGCAATTCAGCCAGATCTTTCCGCACGGGAGCGCGCAAATCGGTCACTGTGCCATTCACATTTTGAATGGTGTCATCCGCATGCTGGCTAACCCTGGCCAGTTGGTCTGTAAGACGATCAATCTTTGGGCGCTCGTCCGCCACCAATCGATCGATGTTGTCCAGAATAGCTTGGACCTTTTTCTGATTCCGCGGCCCGGTCATCGTGTCGAGATTGGCAAGCAGATGGTTCATGTTGCCGCTGATGTCGTTAAGTTCTCCCTGTGCCTGCGTAATCAGCGTATTCGCGCTGTCCGCAACGGTTGCCAGTTTGCCAGCGATCTCATCCAGACTGGCGCCTTCTTGTGAGGCGACGGTTGACTCTGGAGGAAGACGCTTGGCATCGATAGTGCCGGTTGTGATCGACAAGGCGGCGCTGTTCATGACGCTCACGAATCCTAGCTTGGCCACTGATTTCTCATTCAGCGGAGTGTCCTTTTTGACTTCAAGCAAAATCTCGATTCGAGTCGGATCCGTAGCCCAGGGCCGCACGGCTGTAACTTTGCCCACGTTCATACCTCCGTACAGCACGGAGGCTCCGGGCTCAAGGCCTCCGGCGTATCGCAGGTAGGTGCGATAGTGCACGGTGCCGCCGCTATACTGTGCATTCAACAGGTAGATGACCGTGAACGCGAGTACAGCGAAGCACCCGAGGACAAAGGCACCGACCTTTGCTTCGGTGGTCATGGTTTTGCCTCCTGACTTTGCACATACCGTTCCAGATAGGAAGCCAATGCCGGCGTATGCATCGGGTTGGCTGACACACGGTTGAGGAACTGCCTCACGCGTGGATTCTGGTTTGCGCGTATTTCGTCTTTTGTGCCGACTGCAAGGAACCTTCCATCGAACAGCATTGCGATCCGGTCGGCGATTCGGAAGGCGCTGTGCATCTCATGGGTGACAACAAGAGCCGTAATTTGAAAAGTCTCCTTCAGAAATACGATGAGTTCGTCCAGTTCTGCCGCCACGATGGGGTCAAGCCCTGCCGAGGGTTCGTCCAGCACTAAGATTTCGGGATCCATCGCAAGCGCCCGCGCTACTGCCGCACGCTTCTTCATGCCTCCCGAGAGTTCCTGCGGGTGCAGTTTGCCGAAATCGGCCAGGCCCACCACTGCCAACTTCAACCAAACGATCAGGTCGATCACGGAAGGAGCCAGTGCGGTGTGCTCCCGCAAAGTGAGCGCCACATTCTCTTCCAGCGAAAGTGAATTGAACAAAGCAGCGCTCTGGAAGGCCACCCCAACCGACCGTCGGAGTGTCTTCAAATCCGCCTGTGAACAGGTAGTGATGTCTGTGCCTTTGATCGAGATGCTGCCCGATTTCGGATGCTCGAGGCCAAGAATTTGCCGCAAGAGTGTGCTCTTTCCTGAACCGCTGCCCCCCAGCAGAACTGTGATCTTGCCTGGCTCGATGTCAAGGTTCAAGCCGTCGAGCACACGCCGGCCATCGTATTCCACGACCAGATCGCGCACTGAAATGATGGACATTTAAGCCTTTCCTACGAAGTAAAAGATGGTGGTGAATATCGCGTCGGCAACGATGACCATGAACGTTGATCGCACGACCGCCGAAGTTGTCGAGCGGCCTACTGCGTCGGGCCCGCCGCGCACACGAAGTCCTTCTAGGCATCCCACGTGAGTAATGATGGTGGCGAATGCCAAACTCTTGATCATCCCGGCGACCACATCCCGCAACGCAATTGAGGTCAGCACGTATCGGAAATAGAGCACGAGACCAAGGTGCGTGCTGAAGAACATAAATAGTCCCCCGGCGAGAATGCCGAACAGCGCGGAGACGATAGTGAGACACGGGACTGCCACCAGTGCCGCCAAATACTTTGGCGCTAACACGAACTCCACCGGCTCGAAGGCCATGACCTTAAGCGCATCGATCTCTTCCGTCACCTTCATGGTGCCAATCTCGGCTGCGAATGCAGAACCAGAGCGTCCGCTGACGGCGACTGCAGTCAGCAGCGGACCAAGTTCGCGTGTGAAGCCGAGCGCGACCAAATCGATTACGTAGTGCAAAGCCCCGAACCGCCGCAGCTCAGATGCTCCTTGCATGGCCAGGATGAAACCGCTGCATGTCGCCAGGAGGGCAACCATCGGCAGCGCGTCAACCCCGATGTCTAGCATCTGGTGAACGGCTGCTCGCCACCGAAGTCGATTTCCAACCAGGGGCAGGGCCGCACGCATCCCGCGCAGGGTGGCCCACAATTGAATGTTCAGGCTCCCAACATAGTCGAGTTGACTGAGAGTCTCCCTGCCGGCATTTTCGAGAAAATTGGCCATCAGACCGCCTCGCACCCAGAGTGGTTCATCTGCGAATGCCTTCATTGAACAGGGATAGAATGCCCGTCGCCTCAAATAGGCGATGTAAGCGATCATGCAACCCCTGCAGCCTAAGCTCAGTTTCACAGTTTCGTGCGATCTTTAGCGCTTCGATCAGAGTGGCAACGCCGGAACTGTCGATATGGGTNNGCGATAAGCTGGTCGCGCACTGCTGGAGAGGAATCGATATCAATGCGGCCCTTCAAAGACGCCAGAGCGCCATGTTCGCTGGCGACAATGTTGATTTCTGGCTTATCCACGGGCTTGCTGTTGTGATCGAGCAACGGAATCGGCTCCTCCTTGGCAAAATGTTGAGAATTCCGATGACGGACAATTGCCAAGATCAACTCGAAACTGTTCATGGCAAGCGTAAGGCCATTGACAGACCAGGCGTAATACTAGCCAAATCAAATACTTGCGCGGAGATGCTCCGATGATTCGAACTATCTAGACAGCATCCGGGCAGGTGTGCCCGAATAAGGGCAGATAAGGTCATATGCGTTTGGATCGTGCCCCTATTGGGTCATGGATCGGGAAGGGAGTGGTTGCTTTCCCATCCACAAGAATGGACCGGCACCCACTTCAAACACTTCAACATTATGTCTCAGGAAATTGCGTTCGATCCTCAACTGAGCTTTTTCATTCTGGGTGAGCTTAAGCAATTCGGTCTACGCGGGCGATGGAGCATGCGGGCCCGCGAACAACAATGCTCTCTTTGAGCGAAGTTATGGAATGAGTGTGCTACCGGAGGCGTCAACGGGAACGAGATCTCGTGTGGAGCACCCCTCGTATCGACTTCAGCACTTTAGCTCGTGCCCGAGCAGTCTGCGCTTTCACCGTTCCGATGGGGACTCCCAGAACGCGAGCTGTTTCGCAGACGGAAAGATGATACACATACCGCAGGTGAAACGTTCTACGCAGAGTCGGCGATAGTCTTGCTGCTGACTCGATTAAGCGCGCATTCGCCCAAGCCTTATGGCACTCATCCTCCGGGTTAGGCCGGTGATCCACCAAAGTATCGGAGAGGGGATACTCCTGGTCGTCTCCGATTCGTGAATCGAGGGATACATGGATATAGCGTGACCGCTTGCGCAAATGCATTCTTGCGCAATTGATAACGATAGTGGTCAGCCACGTCGAAAGTTGCGCGTCGCCTCTGAATTGGTTCAGGTGCTTGTAAGCTGCCAATAGCGCATCCTGCACCGCATCCTCGGCATCAGCTTTGTTCCCCAAACATCTGTAAGCGTATCGATAAAGAGAGGGTAAGCAATGCGACAGAACAGAGAGCATCTCCGCGGGTGAAGGCTTCGCCGAGTCGAGGGCGACGCCCTCACCGCCCTCAATTAATTTCCCCGGGTATCGCATGCTATATTTGGGCTCCTCTGTCCCCACTGAAGGACGTGAAGTTCCATGCGACCTTAGCGAAGAGGAATTTCGATGTCATCTGGATGCAGGGACGGAGCCCGGAAAAGGAACCACTAAAACCGTATCGGAGCTTGTCGTTTTCAGCGACTGCCTTGGCTGCTGCCCTGCTGCTTCGTCGATGTCATGTTTCAGAACGTCATGGAGCGCGCTAAGCACCTGATACTGCATCATTGCCATTTGGTAGCTCTGCTGCAGGAGGTATTCTGCCTTTTCCCGGGAAATTTGATTTGCTTGTTGGGCCTNNTGGATGTTCTTTTTCTTCGGCTGGGCTGCGGCAGTGTGCCACACCGTGCCGAGAATCACGATAGCAATAAGAATTTGTCGAAACTTCATCGGTCCTCCTCTTGCGACTTGCCGAACCCGGCTGCTGATTGGGTGATCAAGCGGTGTTTTGTAACTCTTCTTAACGTTTCACCTGGTACTTCCATCAAAAACCAGGAGATGTGTGCCGTCCGCAGTCTGAGTTGACTGGTGAGTATCGCGCCAGCCGCTCGGATCCGAGCCATTCCGATTGCTTGATCACTTTGGCGATATTGCGGGCCAAATTGTGGGTAGCGCGCAAATTGCTGCTGAAGAAGCGAACATTCCCGTTCACCGTGTGGTCGAGCACAATTTTTCCCTCGCGGGTAACCAGTTGGGTTCGGACGCTTAATTTTGTCGCTCCGCTAAACGTAGTCACCGCGCGCCGTGTCTCGCTGCCCGGCGTGTATTTCACCACGGTCGCTTTTAAAACGAGCAAGTTGGGAGCGTCGCCAGCCTTACGATCTCCCTCCCGGAACACGTGCTTGAACTGGTGCGTCTTGTTCAATTCCTCGAGGAGGCTCTCGTAGATGGCGGCTTGGAAGGAATAAGCAAGCTGGATCTCGCCGGGCTCAACCCTGTCTATCTGTACACTCCATTGGGGGGCGGAACCGCTGCTTAGCGCCGAGGATTTCTCGGATGCAGTTTGGCCAGCCAGTTCACGGGGAGATGCAACCGCGACGGCCACGATTACTGCGAGACAGGTGTATAAATTCAGTTTATTGCTTTTCATAGGCCTCCGCAGTGCTGGGTTCCGCTGACCGGTCGTCGTGAAGACTGGGAGATACGCCCCGAGTCACAAGTTCCTTCCGGACGTGTTTAGCTTGTCCTTCCCTTACCTGGAAGATCGCGCCGTGAACTCCTCCATCAGCATCTACATATTCCACGGTCAGAGTGTCGTATTTCTTATGGCTAAAGAGACTGACGACTCGGCCACTTCCGAACGGAGCCGCAGCCTTCCCGATCTTCGCCGGCGTTCCGCCGACCTGCTTGCTCTCGCTGCCCAGAAACACGCCCTGAACAGACGCGATCTCTACCTCTGCGGCGGGCTTTGCATCCTGTTCAAATCGCAAGGCATCGTCCTTAACCGACAAAGTCCCGTTGCAGTTGTTTTTTGTGTTTGGGAAACCGAGGAGATGAGTAGCGCGAATGCTGAATGGTGGATTCGCTTTCAATGTGGGAGTGGTGCTCTGAGCCAATGCACCAATGCCGGAACACAACAGCAATGCCCAGAGACTGATAAGTGCGTATCCGCAGAAGCAGCCGCTCTTTTCGTTCCTTAGTACAAACAAACGATACATTCTTCCTCCAAGTCGACTAGAATTCGCCGCGTCGACATGTAACTCCTGAAAAAGCTCCTCGAGCATGACTCTGCCGCAGGCAGCACGCTCTATTTCGATTGCTTGGGTTCGGCAGCGGGTTTTTGGCTTTCTATCGGTACCTGAAGCGACTGACCCAAAATGTCGTTGTAAGTGATCGTGTTCTTACCGACGAATACCAGCAGGTCACGCCCTGCTGCGTACTTCGGGGGTAGTTCGCCCAATGGTGTCGTGTACAGCACCAGATAAATTGTGCCACCCACCTTCACGGATACGTCGTATGTAAGGGGATCAGACGCGTCCTCTCCTGCAGCCGGATGAGGCCTAACCTCAGTAATGGTGGCTATCTGCCACTTCGATGCGGTCTGGCAAAGCGCCGGAAATGTGAGCAGACACACAGCAATTGCACCTATTAGCTTTCGCACTATTGACTCCTCCCGTTTGCTCTTTCTTGGTCCGGCAATTCGGTCCTAGGAACGACCGTTCGCCGAGAGCAGGCCCTGATCACTTGTGTTGGATCGCAATTCCCGTGCCAATTGGCTCAAGCGTGAGGTAGAGTCTTTAACGCGGTTGACTCTTCATGTGTTTGCATGGCGTCAGTCTTGCAGACTGACCGCGACTCAAGTGCCAAGTTCGCCCACATCTGGGCACATGCCTAATGCTGGGCAGGAGAAATCATGCTTAATGCAAGCGCCGCACTCAGGAACTGCTTTGTTATCGGCTCTTATTCGCAATTCGGTATTGGCATTCAGCTTGCACTCTCGTGGCTGAGCGAGGCGGCAGACATTTGGTGGCCGAGACGGACTCCGCAGCCAACCAGTTCGGAGCGCCCGAGAGCGTAGAAGACCCGCGCGGCACATTTCCGTTGTTTGTGGCCAGTGTCTGCTTCTCGCGCGTTTGTCAGATCTCTGGATAGGAGAGCGATTATGAGCACCTTTGACACAATGCCGGGCGAATCAAACCCGCAGATCATCTCGTCGATCATCAACCTGGTCTGCCCACAATGCGGGGGACCGATGTCGGAGTTCCAATGTGAAGGGAGATGCCGCAGAAACTGGCTTGCTGAATGGGAATGGGCAAATCACGCGACGAGAAGCTCTAAGTCCCGTGTCTCGGGCCATCGCGCTCGTTCGATGCGGTGACCTGGCTCCGATCACGTTCGCAATCTCGAGTCGCTGGATGGGCTTAGATTTCATACGTCAGCACGATCTCGATCGCTGGAGATTCGTGCTTCCTTTCAGGTGGTTCTTCGGGCTTGTCGTCACCGTGGAGCGCTAACAGAAATGATGCGGACAGCTTTTCCGGTAAGAACTGGAAACTTGCTAATGGATGGTCTAATGCTGTTTCTCGGCTGCAATATCACTCTCTGCCAACAGGGTCCAACACTTCCGGATACACCCCAACCCCAACAATGGAAAACAGAACAGGGGTCGGGCATGAGCGAATATCGCCAGCACCACATCATGTGGCTGATCCCCAACTACCGCAGCGATGAGGATGCGACAGAGTGCCAGCCACTATCGCCGGGCCAAAAATTCAAACTCGCCTTTGACGACTCCTTCGATCCGACGGCGTTCCTTGTTGCCGGAATAGTCGCGGGGTCGTCGATGGCACAGGATCAATATCGCTCTTTCGGACAAGGCGCGAAGGGCTTTAGCAAGTATTACGGCGGTGCATTTGCCGATCAGGCCATCGGCAATTTGATGACAGAGGCAATATTCCCCACGGCCCTGCATCAGGATCCTCGCTATT
>PMXH01000431.1 GCA_003165855.1 Acidobacteriaceae bacterium
GGAATCTGTGGAATCTCGAAGATCGCGAGTCGGGTCTCAGGGTGTTTGCGGGCATAGCGCTCCAGTTTGTAGGTGAGCTGCTTGGGCGTGGTTATGCCCGCGTCGGGGAAGATGCTGCGGTTGAAGGCGCCGGGAAAGTAGAAATTGAGGCTGCGACGCGCAAAATCCGAGCAGTTGTCGAACAGCAGGTTGAAGTGTGTCAGATTTGCGACCTCATTCATGTGCGCGATGAACGCTTCATCCTGCTCTTCAGTGGTCTCAAAGCGGAAGGCGTAGATGCGCCGTTGATAGGAACCGCCCACCAACTGGGTCCAGCCGCCACGCGCCACATTGCCGGGATGCATGTCCGCTCCCAGGCTGAGCAGATGGGCTTCGTGATAGCGGTTATGCAGACTATTGACGATCTCGCGGTTCACGCGCGCGGGAACTTCGGAGGCGTTCTCGACCGAGTATAGGTAGGGAAGCAGCGGGATCGCCACCCAGTCATATCCGCCTACGCCGTCATAGCGGCTGATGACCGCTCCTATTTCACCCGGAGCACAGGGACGCAAAACCAGCGGAGTCTCGGCGCATACGCCAGACAAATACACGGCTGCATGTCCCGTAGCGGTGAAGAATCCGAGCTTTCCGTAAGGCTCTTCCAGCAGGAGCGTGGCCGACGCCCCAGCCCAAGAGGCAGACGCCAGCACCAGCACGAACAACGTGCACAAGGCGCGTCCCACTCTCCCCAGACTAGGCATGGCTATCCCTACTATGAACTACGTAATAAAGAACCCCTCATCGAAAGATTAGTTGCCGAAAATCAGGAATGCGAGTTACGGAAGTCAGAGAGTCAACCAGGAATCCGTGTACAGTGCGTACCTGATTGAAAACTCAACAGATACGGGAGTGGGAAAGGACGGTTAAATCTCAATCAGGAGCAATCTGGATCTAGGTCAGCTTCCGGATAGCCCAACCCGCGCCCTCGCTGACCACTTCATCTTCATCCGCCGCTAGCTTTTCGAGCAGTGGAAGGAACTTCCGGTCTCCGCTGTTGCCCATGGCAATCACCGCATTACGCCGCAAGCCCGCGCGGTTCGCCCGCTTCACCGGCGACCCGCGAAACGTCCGGCTGAACTCTTCCGCGTTAATCTCGGCCAGCCAGTCGAGCGCAGGATTCACCAACTCCTCCCGCGGCTGAAATTCGGCGGCCTTTGTCGCGGGCGCTTTCCGGTTCCAGGGGCAGACATCCTGACAGATGTCGCAACCAAAGATGTGCCGCCCCATCCCGGAGCGAAGCTCCTCATCCTGAGGCAATGAGCCACGCTTTTCGATGGTGAGGTACGAAATGCATCGATTGGAATCGAGCTGATACGGCGCGATCAACGCGTCGGTCGGGCAAGCGTCGATGCATCGCGTGCAGGTACCGCAGCGATCAGGCGCAGGCAAGCCCAGTTCGAGATCAGGATCGAGATCGAGCGAGGTGAGGATCACACCCAGAAACAGCCACGAGCCCAGCCTCTGATTGAGGATGCATGTGTTCTTCCCGATCCACCCAATCCCGGCGTACTTGGCCGCCACGCGCTCGACGATTGGCCCCGTATCAACGTAACAGCGCGTGACCAGATCGTCGTCTCCACATGCGCGTTTCAACGCCGCCTCGACTTGCCGAAGGCGCTGCATCACGGAGTCGTGATAGTCCTGTTGGCCCCAGGCGTAGCGGGAGATCCATCCGCGACCTTTATTCGTCGTCGAATCGCTCGGCGCTTGCGTGGAATACGGCTGCCCCGTGTTGTAGTTGATGGCGCAAACCACCACGCTGCGAGCCCACGGTGCGGCGTGCGAGAGAGACGCGCGCTTCAGCCGGCCTTGCTCGTCGCGCGCTTCCAGATACTTCATCTCGCCGGCGTGCCCCTGGGCAATCCAGCGGGGAAAGTATTCCAGCTCCGGAGCGTCCTCGACCGGGGCGATCCCCACGAGATCAAAGCCCGCGTCTGTGGCCGCTTGCGTTATCGTCGCCGTGATTTCAGCGGATCGAAGCATAGTCGAGCGAAACATGAGCAAGGACAAGGACGTGGAGACGCAGTTTGTTACGTCTCTGCCGGGCCAGCAATAAATTGCAAGCAACGTCTCCGCGGCAGACCGTTAAACCGCGGTAATAACTGGGAGAATCGCCGTTCCAATTTGAAACTCCGCTTCATTTTTTTGGCGGCAAAAACATTTCCTCTCGATGCTCAGCGTATAAGCTTTTGCTCACAGAGTCACGCAACTCAACGCTGCGCGTTCTCCGAATTTCTTCGAAGAGGAGACACCTGTATGCCGCAACTCACCCACGCACAAACCCCAACCATCCAAATCTCCGTGATCAATGAGAGCACCGTTCTGACCGACGCAGAAGTCACGCCGGTCGTTTCCGCTCTCCAGAAGCAAGTGACCAACGACTTCGGTCCCGTTTGGGGGACCGCTGCCCAACTTACCATTATCCCCAAGGGAACTCAGCCGCCCACCGGGAGCTGGTGGCTGGTAATGCTCGACGACTCCGATCAGGCCAACGCCCTCGGTTATCACGACCTCACCACCGAAGGCCTTCCCATCGGCAAGGTCTTCGTCGCCAGCGATCTGAAGGCGGGCACATCCTGGACCGTCACCGCCAGCCATGAACTGCTGGAGATGCTCGGCGACCCCAACATCAACCTCACCGTGTTCGTGCAGAACAGCAACACCGCCGGAACTCTCTACGCCTATGAAGTCTGCGACGCCTGCGAAGACGATAGCGTCGGCTACGAGATCGATAACATTTTGCTTTCGGATTTCGTGTACCCAGCATGGTTCGAGAGTTTTCGCACCGAGGGCTCCACGCAGTTCGATCGCATGAACAAGATTCAGATTCCGTTACACCTGCTGGCCGGTGGCTACATCGGGACTTTCAACGTGAACTCGGGCAGCGGCTGGCAGCAACAAACCGCCGACAGGCGTCCGGCCAATCTCCTGCATCGAGGGTCTGTCGGCACGCGCCGCGAACGCCGCGGCATTCCTCACGAATTGTGGATCAACAGCCTTCCTCAGAAGAAGATCGCAGGCAACGCGCAAAAATACCGCCAACTCCTGGAGACCATCCAGCAGCGGCGGGAAGCAGCCTGAAAGTTTTCTCTGGGTCCCTTCACTCGCAGCCCCGCGAGCACAGCGCGGGGCTTTTTTTGACAGTGGTCAGTGACCAGCACGAACGCGTGCCTTCGCTTTTAGTGGGGCAGCGGCGACTTGCTCAGGCGGCGGGACGCAAGATTCGCGTTCGCGAGTACAGGGACCCAGCCGCGATCAGATTCCCAGCTTCTTCACTTCCTCGTTGTAATACTTGCGGTAAAGGATGTCCCACTCCTGCGAGCCTTCGAGGATGGTGCGCTTCTGGCTTTCGATCTTTTGCCGGGCCGCCTGGTCGATCCTCGCTTCGTGGTTGAGAAGATCTTCGAGAATCTTGCGGGTTTCCTGGCGGATGGTGTTGGGGTCTTCGATGAAATCGACTTCGTCGATCTGTTTGAGCGCGTCGGCGACGGCCCGCGCCAGCACGTTGACTTTGTCGCGGCTCAGTCTCACAGCACCGCCTTGTACTTGCGCACCAGTTCGGTTTTCACCTTGCGGAACATCTCCTGGTAATTGGCGCCGGTCTTGTTCATCTCTTCGGAATAGGCTTCAAGGATGACCCGCACTTCGTCGTTGATGCGGTCTTCCAGAGTCAGTTCGTCGAGCAGGGCGGCATGGACGCGCTCTGTGACCTTGGGCACGGCCGAGGTTTCGATGGCTTTGCCGGCAATCAGTTTCTTGGTAACTTCGCGGGCCAGGTAGCCCACATATTCCTTGGAAAGAAGCATGTGCGGATAGAATATCCTGTATCAGCAGGTTTGGTTTGTGAACCATAAAGTGTAACACGGCATTCGCGTGCCGCGCGTGCCCGCTCTTACAAGCTTGCTGACGTTTCTCACAAGCGATCGAAGTTTGCCGACAAGTTGCCGACCTAGGACGCAGCTCCAGCAGGCGGAGCAACCGCGGCTGGCAGGTTCACAGCAAAACGGCATACAATGCTGATCGGAAGTAGAGGTTTCCTATGTCACCCGCGCCAGACGATTTAACCAACGTCAAAGATGACATGATCGCCTTCATCGAAGGCCATGGCATGAGCCGTTTCCACGGCTACGTGGATTACGATGAGGTGCAGTGTGTCATGTGGGAGACGGGCACGAATCCTGACGCCTGGAAGGACTTCGTTGAACTGGCGAAAAGCGCCGGCGCGCCGTTCCTCACCATGCATTCCTGGAAGATGGAACGCACGGAGCTGGACGAGTTGGTGCAAAGGCTTTCCCACTCCGAATTCACCGACGGCGACGACGTGGAAGACGCACGCTGGCTGCGCACACACGTCGGCAAGGTCGGATTTCTGCAGTTGGGCTGGGCTTATCAGGGATCGATGTTTCTGTGCGAAGCCAGCACTGATTGGTACGATCGCTACCAGCGCCTGCTGGAAGTGTCGGAAGATTTTGGCGGCATTCCCATCGACGAGTCGGACCAGGATGACGAAGGTTAGCCGTGCGCTGGGAACTGGCTGCTGAAGATCCAGCGCAAGTGCAGTGCCTGGCCACAGCTCTCCGCGATTTGCCCGATCTGCGCTTTGCCGGGCGCGCAGCCAATGGCACAAGTCGGGGCGATCCCATTCCCACGCTGGCGCGATTGCTCGTCCGCCGCGGCTTGACCGATGCTGACTCCGCCGCCCGCTTTCTCTTTCCTTCCAGTGCTCACCTTCATGCGCCCGAGCAGATGACCGGTCTCCGCGCCGCCGTCGACCGTCTGGATGCCGCGATCGAACGCAAGGAACCGATCCTGATCTACGGCGACTACGACGTGGATGGAACCACGGCGACCGTGCTGCTGAAGACAACCATTGAGCGAATCGGACTCGCGATGGAACCGCAAAGACCCGCGCAAGTCACCTACCACCTTCCGCATCGCATCCGCGAGGGCTACGGGATCCAGAACGCCATTCTTGGCGAAGCGGCTGCTTGCGGTGTGCGCCTGGTGATCAGCGTGGATACCGGGATTCGCGCCATCGCGGAGGCCGTCGAGGCACGCGCGTTATCGCTTGACCTGATCGTCACCGACCACCACCTGCCCGACGACGCAGCGATCCCAGACGCGCTTGCCGTGGTGAATCCGGCGCAGCCCGGCTGCCCCTATCCCAACAAGAACCTGTGCGGAGCGGCAGTAGCGTTCAAGCTGGCACAAGCGCTGCTGGCCGCCGCGGCACTGCTGACAACAGACGCCACCGCCTTCCGCGCGCGCACCCGCGGCGTGCTGGTACCCTCGTTTCTGAAGCTGGTGGCCATCGCCACCATTGCGGACTCTGTATCGCTCACTGGCGAGAACCGGACGATTGCTGCTTTGGGGCTTGGCGCGCTTGCCAACCCGGTGCAGCCTGGACTACGCGCGCTGATGCAGTTGGCGAAGATTCCGCTGGACCGCGCGCCGACCGCGAGCGAGGTTGGCTTCC
This sequence comes from Acidobacteriaceae bacterium, assembly GCA_003165855.1. Lineage (GTDB taxonomy): Bacteria > Acidobacteriota > Terriglobia > Terriglobales > Acidobacteriaceae > Sulfotelmatobacter. Next base: position 5,516 of record PMXH01000431.1, read on the forward strand.
GCCTGGCGCCGCGCATCAACGCCGCCGGGCGAATGGACATCGCGGACGACGTGGTCGAGCTTCTGCTGACGCGCGACGCGGCCCGCGCGCAAGAGTTGGCGCAGAAATTAGATCGTTTGAATCAGGACCGACGTGCCTCCGAGTCAAAAGCGCTGGAGGCCATCGACCGCGAGCTGCTGACGCTGGTCGACGCCGACGGTGCATACCCGCGCGAGTGCATTGTCCTCGACAACCCTGAGTGGCATCGCGGCGTGCTGGG
>PMXH01000069.1 GCA_003165855.1 Acidobacteriaceae bacterium
GCAGATGGCCGCTGTAACTCAACTTCGCCTCCTTGCCATGGCCTTTGCGCGCCAGCTGAGCCTCGGGATCGGTCGTCGATTGGTGGGTCTCGTTCGACCGCTTCTCGCCGTGAAAGTTCACCGTCGGATTACCCGGATCGTCCGGTGGCGGAGTTTTCTTTTCCGCCTTCGGCTGAAAACTTTTCAGGCTCGCCCAGGCCTCCAGTAGCGTGCCGTCCACCGTGAAGTGCTCGTCCGAAGTCAGACCCCGCTCCCCGGCCTGCGCCACCACTTGCGCCAGGAACAGCTTGGCTACATCCGCCTGCAGCAAGCGGTCGCGGTTCTTGGTGAACACCGTCGCGTCCCACACCGCGTCGTCCGCGTTCAACCCCACAAACCAGCGGAACAACAGGTTGTAATCCATCTCTTCCATCAGCAACCGCTCGCTGCGGATCGAGTACAGCATCTGCAGCAACTGCGCCCGCAACAACTTCTCCGGCGCAATCGAGGGTCGCCCCACCCTGGCGTACATCGCATCAAAAGCCCCTGACAACTGGGCCAGCACCTCGTCCACCATGGCCCGGATGGCGCGCAGCGGATGATCCTTCCGCACCCTCGCCTCCGGCGATAAGTAACTGAATATCTGACTCTGTTGCTCGTCCGCTCTTCGCATGCTTCTTCGTAACACACTCGGCTGTGCATGGGGAGTTGTTTTTCAGCAGCCTGCTAGGGCCACACAGGCCGGAGCGCCTGGAAGCTCTAACATGGCTTTTTCAGAGTGTGTTGATAAATGTTTACAATGACTTAGCATGTCTTAGGTGGCTGCATAAGTGCTCGATAAGTCGCTGGTGACACGCTTAGGTTGGGCCGGGATGTTGGGCTCGGTCGTGGATAGCGTGCGGCATACTGTCGTCGAACGTCGTAGATGGATTGGGCTCAACATACTCGCTCTAGAACCGGCGACGACAGTGGGATTCGAGATTCGCGTTAGAACTTCAAAAACACGCAGCGCACTGGCTGTGCGATTTACGCATGTAAGGCTATGGCTGGTTGCCTAATTGTTGTGTAAGTGTTGTGTGCAGGAATGCGCAAAACCCAGGAAGTTACCGAAACCCCACGACCGTGTCGTCGGCGTAGCGCACGACCACCACTGCGCCGCGGGCCACTTTCCGTCGCCAAGCGTGGGACGCACAGGTCGTATTAACAATAATAACTGAAGATAAATGTTCGCAATTATTGTAGGGGCGAAAGCACCGCTCCATGAGGCGTTCCCATCTTCATTTCCGACCATTGGCGGTTCTCCGCCACTCCTGCCGTGAGCCATTTCTGGATTAAGCGCCGGATGCGTCGATCGGCCAGTTGAGCATCATCTTCACCCTTTTCGATTAAACGTTCTCGCTAATATTCCAGCATTGTTCATTTCAGCACTTTTCAACAAGTTCCTTAGGAGGTGATGTTACCGGTACCGTCGAAAGTGGCAAAATCAAGAATGGCTCACATCCTGCATTGGCACCTGTAGAGTTGACATCAGCGGGGAACCCCCCGCCCCCTTTTGAACCGTGCTCCGAAGAAGCTTGATTCCCCTCTTGTGACGACGCGGGCAAGTCGCTCTCGTATTGGCAACGCCTGCGGGAATCTTGGCCCGAGTAACATCATCTGTGCCTGGTCCCTCGGGGGCGATACATTTCGGCTTAGTGGTATTTGAAGAAGTAGCGATCTCCGTTCAACGACAACATTTAACCTTCAGTTATAACTTGACATATACGACACCTACCTGTATGGTCCAGGTGTTGCCTTCCAATCAGCGAACCGAACAAGATGGTTTTCGTCTTGCTCGGTCCTTCTTTACCACTTCCACTTTGGAAGTCTGCATTGCGGATTGACGCGGCCTCTAACTGACGCCGCCGCAAAGTCTGTATGCGTCGTCTGAACCTTACGATCATTTAGGCGAGGACGCGAGATCGACCGGGCGCCTGCCGTCCGGAAGTGGTGCGCTTCATTTTCTTATTCTCTACCCCGACAACTCAGGCTCTGCCGGCTAGTCGCACTTCTGCGCGGAGTGTGAAGAGTTGATACCCAAGCGCAATTTAGTAACTACAAGCTATGGAGGTCGGGTTGTGACCATTAGGAATGCGGCTGTTACATGTGTATTTGGCATTGTTCTGTGTGCCTGCTTTGTCGGCTCGGCTCAAAGCCAAAGCTGTCTCCACGAACCAACGGGAAATGCTTGTTATCGGGTATTTGGCTTTCAATTAGGACAAACCTACAGGCCAGCAGGATCGGTATGTTATTGCGGGCCGGCAACGCCACTGTCGGAGACTGACTGTTGGGTACCTCTGTGCACCAAGCATGTTTGTCCTACCTGTAGCACTCCTGCCTCGGGTCAACCTGTTTCCTTGGCTACAGGAAACACGTTTATTGCACAGCAGGATCTTAGAATTCCCGGGCTTGGGAATGGGTTGACTCTCGTTCGTACCTGGAACAGCCTGTTGCGTGTAAGCCTTTCGAGTGTGGGTTTGTTTGGGCCTAATTGGCGTTCAAACTATGAAGAACGGATATACGTTGACGACGACAACACGGTTGCCTACGGACGAGGAGACGGAAGCGTCTGGAACTTTGTGGCCGGCGCATCGTCCACGTTCACTGCACCTGCCGGTACATTGGGGACGNNAATCTTCTGTCCATTACGGACCGCAACGGTAACACGACGCAATTGACTTACGACGCCTCGTACCGCCTCAAGACGGTCACAGATCCGGCGTCACGGCATCTCTATTTGTCCTACGCAAGCCCCACCAGCTACTTAGTAACCGGCGTCAGCTCCGATGTTGGAATATCGCTGTCTTACTCTTACGACGGCCAAGGGCGGTTGACCCAGTACACAAAGCCCGACAACACGACGGTATCGTTCCAGTACGGCGATCCGAATCCAACCTTGATCACGACTGTGATTGATGCAAACGGAAAGGTTCTTGAGTCTCACACCTACGACGGTCAAGGAAGAGGATTAACTTCAGCGCGCGCCGGAGGGGTTGAGGCCGTTACTGTCACCTATCCTCCCGCAACGCTTTTTGTTGCCGCCCCTTAACTGACTGTCCGGAATAGGTTCTTAACTGCGCCTGAAGAAAATGATCCATGAAGGACTTCCTGCACCATGAAATGTAAATGGCAGTTAACAGTTCTCTTTCTATTGTCTGTGGTCGGTTCTGAATGGTCTCTTGCGGCTCCGCTCATCACCAGCATTTCGACGACAAGCGGCGTTTCGGGTATGCAAGTGCAGATCAGCGGCAGCGGATTCGGAGCGGCCCAGGGGAGCAGTGCGATTTCGCTGAACGGAACCAGCGCCATCGCTACAAGTTGGAGCGATACAGGCGTCGGGTTGATTGTGCCGACCGGGGCCACTTCGGGACCATTTTCTGTAACGGTTGGAAGCCAGACGGCATATAGCTCTTCCTTCACGGTCACGGCACTGCCGTCGGGATGGTTGGACGC
>PMXH01000326.1 GCA_003165855.1 Acidobacteriaceae bacterium
TAGTATCAATGCGCCTTCAGGCGCTGGATTTCGGCATTCGAACTTCACCACAGGCTGCTAGGAATAAACAGGCCGCCAGAATTCAGCGTCCGTTTTCGAACCGGTAACCGATTCCGCGCAGCGTTTTCAAATACCGAGGATGCCGCGGATCCCGTTCGATCTTCTCCCGCAACCGCCGCACGAAGACGTCGATCGACCGCGGAGTCACAAACGATCCTTCTTTCCACACCGCGTCAAGCAACTGGTCGCGCGTAAAGACGCGTCCCCGGTGGCGCGCCAGATATTCCAGAAGCCGGAACTCGCGCACCGTAGTGAGTACCGCTCTGCCCTCGACGCGCACGGTCATCGAAGCGATATCGATTTCCAAATCTCCCAACCGAATGATCTCGCAACTGGGCGCCTCCGGCTGAACGCGGAGAACATTGCGGACGCGCGCAATCAGCTCGCGGGGACTAAAGGGTTTGGTAATGTATCCGTCTCCGCCGGCGTCGAAGGCCTGCAGGCGGTCGGGTTCCTGCGTTCTGGCGGAAAGAAAAATGATGGGCGTCTTGCCCAGCCGTTCGTGCTGGCGGATCTGGCGGCAGAGATCGTAGCCGTTAATCCCGGGCAACATAATATCGAGAAGAAACAGCGCCGGTTGCGCCATGGCTGCCTGGGGAACGACTGGCGCTCCGGAGAAAAATGTCGAGACCTCATATCCGGCGGTCCGCAGGTTGTGTTCGATCAGTCGAGACACATCCGGATCGTCTTCCACGACGTAGATCAGATCGGCATAACGCGGCTTGTCGAACGCCTCCAAAAATTCCATGGCAGTAAGGAGAGCCTCACGCGCTCTCAAAAAGCTTCACTTAGAAAGAAATTTGCTTGGATAGTCCCCTTCTGACACTAGAGGGGCTGTGTTGCAGCAATGTTGCGCCAGTGTTAAAGGAGGGTTAATTTGATCGAGGCATCGAACAGCCTGCGGTGAAAGAAGGGTTTGTATCAGGGTATGCCTTCAGGCATACCATAAGAGCGATTTGGGTGGCGCAGAGCTTTAGCGCTGCGTAAAGTGCTCCTAAAAAATAACCTTGTCATTCCGAGCCGCCTCAGAGCCGGCGAAACCGGCGAGAGCCAGCGAGGAATCTGCTCTTCTCACCCAGTGGCTATACAATCCTAATCGGTCGAGGAGACACGTATGCCCTCCGTCCTGATCGGGCAACGAATTATAGGTCCTCAAGACGAGACGTACGTTTATCAGCGACTTCCTAGGGCGCGGTGCTTTTGGCGAGGTGTATCGGGCTTATGGAGAGTCATCCGGTGCTGTGATCGCCGTAAAGGTGCTTCCCGTGGGTCAACTATCGGACGACACTTCAAGAAGAGCCCTGCTTAACGAGATCAAAGCAGCCCAACAGATCAATCATCCAAATGTCGTGCGAGTGCTGCACGTAGACGAGGGCTCGAACCCAGACCTGGGGCCGTATGTGTGCATGGAATACGTCACAGGCGGGACTCTGATGCAGTTACTGCGCGCGCAAGGAAAGGCAAGCACGCAGGCCCCACTGGCGAGAGCTCTTGAGATGATGATCGACATTGCGCAGGGAGTGCGTGCCATAAACGAGAAGTTGATTCACCGAGACATCAAGCCAGATAACATCCTCATCGAAGGCAAAATACTCAAGATAAGCGACTTTGGGATTTCGAAGTTTGTTGATGAAAGTACGCGTCTACACACCTTCAAGGGCGGTCAGCACGTGGCGTATATGGCGCCAGAGGGCTGGGCGGGCGACAAAAACACGCACAAACTGGACGTATACGCGGTTGGCATCGTGTTTTTCGAAATCCTGACGACGAAGCACCCTCTGTTACCGAGGGTCAAAGATCAGGGCAACACGCTCGACTGGGAGAAGGCGCATTTGTACTAGGCATGCCCGGACGTAAGAAGTAAGCGCATCGACTGCCCTCTGCCAGTCGTTCAGCTGATTTCTCGTATGGTCGCGAAGCGTCCCCAAGATCGTCCTGAGTGGGCCGAGGTGCTAAAGATACTGAGTGACCCTGCAATGGAGCCGGCCGCTACCCGCCATCCAGCAATAGTCGAGGCAATCTCGTCGGCCTTAGCGAAGCACCAAGAGCAGGAGAAGCAGAATCTAGAGTCGGCTCGGAAAGCAAGGGAGACAGAAAGGCAGCGTCTGCTTTACAGCCATTCCTGCAAGGCACTACTTGAACGCCTTCGGCCCGCAGTCGAGCAATTCAATCGAGAGTTTCAGCTTGGCAAGATTGAAGTAGGCGAGGAATACGGAATGACCTACTACCACCTGCCGACAGCCAAGACAATCCAGGTCAACTTCTTCGCGCCAAGCCGGACGGGAATCAGGATACGCGGCGGCGTGATCGTTGGAGGCGGCTGGATAGGACTTAATGCTGGCCGAAGTGCAAACCTAGTTCTGCTGAGGGAGAGCGACGATGATCTATACGGGCACTGGGTTGTTTGCGAGATCAAGCTGATGGCTCTCACGAATCCGCAGAGGATAATTGGTCAGTTTGGAATCACCGCGCAGACGGTTCAGCCATTCGGCTTTAACGAGTCATTCTTCTACGACCAGATACGATACGTCCAGGGCGGACTCCACGTGTTTACATATGACGTCGTTGACAACGTAGAAGACTACTTCGCAAGTTTGATAGCGGACGGCTGCAAATAGGACAGGATGCAGCACCTCACGCGAAGTGACTCTAACGACGTAGCTCATGCCGGGCTTCGAACTCCTCAAAGAACTGCCTCGCCGGTCGCTCAGTGCGAGGTAATGGGCTGCTCTTTGTCGCCTTTGGTGGGGGAATCAAGCGGCAACTCCGTGAAAGTAAAGATTTTGCCGTTAAGTCCTTTAGAAATCAGATTTTAGCCGGATCTCCTCTGTCGCGAGCCCCGTAAGGCATTGTTTCCAGGGATGTTACGCGTTCGATCTGTAATGTTTCGGTCCCGACCTCACCCTGAAGCGTACACCGCATACTGATGCGTCCCGCCAATCTTTTTCAACAGCGCGCTCTCTCCCAGCACGTGCTCCAGCAGCGGATTGTGATACAGCACATACACCGCACGCGGATGCGCTCGCAGACTCTGCTCCAGATTGGCGATCATGCTCCGCATCCCAGACTCCGGAAACGGATTGAAGAGAAAGAGCACGGTCGGCTCGTCAGGAAAAGGGAACTCAGTCGCATCCCCGCAGATCGATTCGATCGCGAAGCACTTCTGCGATTCGCTGTGATAACCGCTTAGGTTCTGCTTTGCGGTTTCGTGCAGCGTCGGCAAAAGCTCCACTCCCACGATGCGGCGAAAGGGACAATCGGAAGCCATCAGCAACGTTCGCCCCTTACCTGAGCCGAGATCGACAAAGACGAACTCGGAAAAGTCGATGCGAGCGTGCTCACCAAGAGCTCGAATCATTTCGTGGAATAGAACTGACTCCGTCGGTTGGTACGGCGAGTGGAAAACTCCCAGCAGTCGGTCGCGCCAGCCTACCGCCGCGCTCGTCGTGTTAACGCGATGATCCCAATCGTAATCCGCATCGCCATAGCGCTGGCGACGGCGTTCCGGAGTGGAGTCGCGAACAAACTCCACCAGTACATTCAGCAGTCGGCGAGTGGCCGAGACACGCCCTTCCCGCGCGGCCAAGCCTCTCCACCAACGCAGCGCTGAGCCCGACAAGCTGATTCGAGGCGACGCGGAAGCGGAACTGTTACTGCCATCCATGTCCGCATCATAAGCGATGAAAGCGAGGACGAGGCTATGGGTTCTGGCTGTGGAACTTAGGCACTGGTTGGTATCCCGGAGGCAGCCCTTTGGTGGAAAACGGGAAGTCATCCGGTACGCGCACTTCGATGCGGCCTTCGGGCGTCAGCTTGTAGGGATGCCCGTCGGGATCGACCGGAATTCCCGGGAACCGCTCTGCGGCTACAAGTTCTGACATGCTCACCGGCAGGCGTCCGGTGCGTTGTCCAAAGCGGGTCATGGCTTCCTGCAGATGCGTGACATCTTCGTCGACGCGCAGGGCCCGCAGATGTTCGACTGCGTTCTGGCGAATCAGTTTGTCCCGGCTGTTCTGATAAGTTGCGGTCCACAGCATGCGGCGGGTGTCAAAATCTCCAGCATGTTCTGCCATCTGCGCCGCCAGCACCTGCAAGAACGGATGCGCATCCGGAACCCGCGCTCCCCGTGCGAAGGCGTCGGCGGCCTTCCTGTAATCCTGCAGATTCATGTAATAAACAAAGCCCAGGTCGTAGTAGAGCCTCCAGTTGTCGGGATTGTTCTGAATGCCATACTCCATCAACTGAACCGCACGCTCGGGCTGGCCGGCTCCGTTCGGAGGCGCAGGAGCAAGAAAGCTGGCGCCGAACTCATACGCCACCACCAGATGCGGATCGAGGTGAGTTGTAATCTCCAGCAAGGGAAACAGCAGGTTATAGCTGTGCGCGCCCTGGGAGCGTCTGTAGCCGAAATATTGGACCGCGCGAGTCCAATAGATATCGGCGAGAAGGCCGTCATAACCAAGGCTGGCGCGCTTCAGGAACTTGGGCGAGCTGACGTACAAGACCTCTTCGAGGGTGGCTTGCGGGCGAAGCTGGTCGGTGCTGTGCAGCGTTACGGCACTGGCCGCGAGTGAAAAGACCACACATGCGGCGGCAACAATCGACGTCTTCCGGCTCTGCTTCATTTCAGGTTCCGGTGTTCGAAGATCAGCACCGCCCCGCTCAGAGCCATGGTGGCGTAAAACAGCGCGTAGAGAGTGTTGTGCCAGATGAGCTGCGCCGCCACCGGCTGTTCATGAGCAATCGAACCGATTACGTTGAAGGCGGAAAAGTTGGGCACCAGATAGGCCGCTCCCGTAACCAGCCAGCGGGTGAATCCATGGGTCATGCCGGCAAAGCCGCGCAGATCTTCGGCGAAGCTTCCGATCACAAATAGTGAGAAGGCAAAGACGGCGGAAAGCAAGGGCGAAGAAAACGAGGAGAACAGCAGCGCCAGCGAGCAAATGATCAAGAATTCGAGAACAATGAAATACAAAGCGACCAGAATCAGCGCGTCCGCCCGGACAAATTTGTGGGAAACGTAGAACAACGCCGCGAACACGCCGATCGCCATGAAGAAGGTATTGACGACCAGGGTGCCGGCCAGGCCAAAGAACTTGCCGACAATGAACTCCCACCGCCGCACCGGGCGCGAGAGGACGGTATAAAGTGTGCGCTTTTCGATCTCTTTGGAGACCAGACCGATGCCGATAAAAATGGCGATCACGATGCCAAACAGGGAGACAGCCGTGAGCCCGAGATTGATGACGACCAGTTTTTCGATGTCGATCGAGATCTGGCCCACCAGGATGGCCGCTCCAGACAGCAAAACGGCGAAAGCGATGAGGTTGTAGAGCACGCGGTCTCGCACCGCTTCGCGAAAAGTATTGGACGCAATGTGCACGACGCGCGCTTTCATGCCATCCTCCTCATGCGGTTCTACCAGCCGTGGTCTCGGCATGCTGAAGTTTCTCGACAAAATAAGCCTCGAGCGAAGTGCGAACGGGAATGATCGCAATCAAACGCAGGCGCTCACGGCGGAGGGCGTCGATGGCCGCGTCCTGCTGGTTCTCATTGATGATTGCGCGGACCGTGTCGCCGGTGACGTGGCACTCCGCGCCCAGCGCCTTGAGCGAGGCGGGTACCTGGGTACCTTTCCAGATCACCTCCACCTTGCCTTGAACGCTGGAGGTCAAATCCTCGACCGCGCCGATGCCGCGGAGTTCGCCTTTGTGAATAATGGCGACGCGATCGCAGAGGGCCTCGGCGTCGGAAAGAATGTGGGTCGAGAAAAACACTGTCTTGCCTTCGTGCTTGAGTTGCTCCATCAGGTCGCGCACCTCGCGCCGGCCCATGGGGTCGAGCCCGGACATAGGCTCGTCGAAGAACACAACCTTGGGATCATGCAGAATGGCCTGCGCGATGCCAACGCGCTGCAGCATTCCTTTCGAGAACTTCCGCAATTGCACGCCCTTGACGTCGGGCAGACCGACGCGTTGCAGCATCGCCTCCACGCGTCGTGAGCGCTCCTTGCCGGGGACGCCGGAGAGCTGGGCGTAGTAATTCAGAAGTTCGTGAGCCGTCAGATGGTCGTAGAAATAGGGTTGCTCGGGAAGAAAGCCGATTTGAGCCTTTACTTCAGGGTCTGTCCACTCCCGGCCCAGGATGCGTGCGGATCCGGCGGTGGGGAATACCAAACCCATGAGCAGCTTCAGGGTTGTTGTTTTGCCGGCGCCGTTGGGACCGAGGAAGCCGAAGATCTCGCCGTCTTCGACCGTGAGATGAAGAGGATGCAAAGCGCGTTTGGGCCGTTTGACCCAAAAGCCAATCAGATAGCTCTTTTCCAAGCCCAGGATTTCGATTGCGTTCATTGGTCCAGTCGGTTGGGAAATTTTAATGGATGCTCCAAGGAAATTATAAGCAAACCGGGCCGCTTGAAACTAGCTCAGAGGGGTTACGTCGGTCATCAGGATTAGGTCCGCTGCAATAGTAAATGTGAAACACGCCGATAACTCAGTTCATGGGATTAAGGATCTGGCAAGCTGCGCGATTGGCGACCAGCGTGATGGTACCGGCAGGCTGGAGGCGCAGCACCGCGTCTTCCACCGAGCAGTAGGCGCGAGTTCCGGTAAGACTGCCGAAAGGTGTGCCGGTTGAATAGAATTGGTCGTTGACGAGGCTGCCGGCGCTAGGCGAGCCGACTGCGGTGAGGTTGTAACCGCTTTTGCCGTTTCCGCCGCCGTTGGTGGCCAGGAAATTATCGATGAGGCAAGCTGTGGCAATGCCTGGAGCACAAGGGGCCGCGCCACCCAGAGTGGTCATAGCCGCCGGATAACCGAGCGTGGGGTAGGCGCCAAAATAAGCAACTTCCGCCGTGTTGATGCTGCGGACGGAGGCGGCTGCGGAAGAGTCGTTGGCCGCCATGCGGGCGCGCATGAAATTCGGGATAGCAATAGCCGCAATGATCAGAATGATGGCTACTACGATCAGCAACTCAATGAGTGAGAAACCCTTTTGCTTCCGCATCGACCGCTTTCTTTACTTCCCCAAGTCTCGTTTCCAAAGCTGCAAAACATCTGTAACCGCCCCCCCCCATGCTCCAGTTGTCAAAGGGAGGCATTAAGAGTAGTAGCATGCCGACCGCCAACTGGAGCAGACGCCGTACTTCGGTCTGGATGCCGGAACCGCTTTACTTTCAGCCCGATGTGCGATGCCGATCAATCTTCTCAGGCAGGGAACGTGATTCGAAGATGGCGCGTCCCTTGCTGCTTGACGAATTTTGTCAACCTTGCCAGCCCGCCGGCCTGGCGATGAAGCAATCACCGCCCACGGATAGCCCCTTTGACGATGATCCGCCGTTGAGAGACAGGTGCCCTATGATTGTATGTTGGGCACGGCGATAACCAATGGTTACGGAAGTTTGGGAAGGGCCGACGGCGGCGAAAAAAACGCGGAAAAAACTAAAGAGAGCAGCGAAGTTGCCTTCGCTGCTCTCCAGCTTTATACCCTTTCCCAGATACTCTGCCAAGCTAACTTACGTTAGTTCGCCAGTGGGCTCAGGCCCGGGCATACGGCGTAGGTCTGGATCACGATTACGCCGGGAGCCGCAGTGCGCACAACGCCGTCGCTGACCGCGCAATACGACTTCGAACCAGTCGTGACGCTGATCGGGATGGCAGTGGTCAGAAAATCANNGCCGGCCGGAGTACCGTTATTGGCCAGGTTGGTGTCCAGCAAGCAAGCCGTGGCAACGCTCGGAACGCAAGCTACGCCGTTGACGCCGCCCAGGGTTACCATAGCCGCAGGATAGCCCAAGGTCGGAAAGGACGAGTAATAGGCAATTTCCGCCGTTACGATGGAGCGCTCGGAAGCGGCCGCGGACGAATCGTTGGCTGCCATCTTGGCGCGCATCANNTCGATTAGTGAGAAGCCCTTCTGTTGTTTCCGCATCTTTTGTTTTCCCCTCGTTTTTTGACTTTCGTTGGATTCTTGCTGGTCAATCGAATGACTCAGTCGGACATGATGATGGCACTTGCCGGGCCAAAGCAGATAGTTACTTTGGTTCTGGTGAGAGCTCCATAATCCCCTTATTTTCAGTAGGGAGGCAAACTCTGATCTCATTCTACGGCTTACCGGGCCCTGGTTTGTGCCAAAATGCGTCGCGAACCCTGACAATTCGTGTCAGTCTGGAGCGGCGCAATTCCTATTTTAGAACGGCGCCCGGACACTTCGCTTGCGGGAAAAACTGCGCGGTAGCTCCCCCAGATCAAGGGGTTCCCCGGGACGTTCCGGGGACTGCGCCTCCGGTAGAATGTCTTTCCTGCCGCAAACGGGAGAGTGTAAAGCGATGAGGACTGCGAAGGACTCCGTTTCGATCGATGCCAATGTAGCTCGGGCGTGGACTCTGCCTTCTCAACTCTACATCGAACCGGCTAGCTTTGCGGCCGAACAGGAAAAGATCTTCGCGCGAAGCTGGCAGGTGGTGGGGCATCACGACCAGGTAGCGAATCCGGGCGACTACTTTACCACGGAGCTGGTGAACGAGCCTTTGCTGATCGTGCGCGGAAGCGACGGGACGCTGCGGGGCTTCTATAACGTATGCCGCCACCGCGCCGGGCCGCCCGCCGAAGGATGTGGCTCGCGCAAACTCTTCCGCTGCGGCTACCACGGTTGGACCTATGGTCTGGATGGATCGCTGATCAGTGCCACGGAAATCGAAGGGGTGGAGGGATTCCGTCCCGAGGATTTTGCGCTGGTGCCGGTACGTGTGGAGGAATGGTTCAACCTGATTTTCGTGAACCTGGATGGCGATGCGCGTCCTCTGCGCGAGAGTCTGGGCGAATTGCCGCAGCAAGCAGAGAAGTTTCACTTTGCCGGGATGAAGTTGTTCGAGCGTCGAACGTACGACATGAAGTGCAACTGGAAAACTTATGTCGACAACTACCTGGAAGGCTATCACCTGCCCAGCGTGCATCCGGGACTGAATCGCGAACTCGACTACAACGCCTATGTGGTCGAGCCTTACGCGCGGCACGTGCGGCAGCTCAGCCCCATTCGCGGGGCGCAGCCGGGAGACGCGACTCCGCGGCGTTACCAGGAAGCGCGCGAGGGTCTGACCACGGACTACTTCTGGGTCTTTCCTAACTGGATGCTGAACTGCTATCCCGACAATGTTTCCGTGAACATCGTGGTGCCGCTCGCGCCCGAGCGCTCTCTGGCCATCTTCGAGTGGTACTTGCCGGAGAAGGAACATAACAGTGCGGCGGCCAAGTCGTCGGTGGAATTCAGCGAGCAGATTCAGGTGGAGGATGTGGGCATCTGCGAAACGGTGCAGAGGAATCTGCGGTCGCGCAGCTATTCGCGGGGACGCTTCAGCGTGAAGCAGGAAAAGGGCGTGCACGCGTTTCATCGGATGTATGCGGAAGCAATGAAGAAGGACTAACCGCCAAGAACGCCGAATACGCAGAGAGAATACAGGTCTCTCGACAGTGGTTCACACCGATTGCGCTCGTCGGCGTCCTTTGCGTTCTCGGCGGTGAATTAGTTTCTTCATTCCGCTTCCACCAGCAGGCAGGTGACGTCATCGTGCTGCGGAGTTGAGCCGACGAAGAGGTCCAGTTCTGCCATCAGGCGGTTGAGCATTTCTGGTGGCGTAGTCGCGGCGCCGGCCACGATGGAGCTGAGCAAGCGGGATTCTCCGTATTCTTCCTGGCGTGCGTTTTCGGCTTCGACTAGACCGTCGGTAAAGATAATGAGCCAATCGCCGGGCGCGAGCGCCACGCTCGCCGATTCGTACCTCGCATCGGACTGAATGCCGATGGGCAATCCGCCGACGTCGAGACGCTCAATCAATCCATTGCTGCGGCGCAGGATGGGAGCGTTGTGGCCGGCATTGATGTAGTTGAAGACTCTGCGGGCTGCGTCGTACTCCGCCAGAAACGCAGTGGTGAAGCGCAATCCGCCCTGGCTGTTGGAGCAGGCGTACCGGTTCATGTTGGCCACTAACTCGGGAAGGGCGACCTGAGCGGTGGAGAGGGTCTTGAGGCTGGCTTGAAATGTGGCCATGAGCATGGCTGCGGGAATGCTTTTGCCGGCGACGTCGGCCACGGCGAATACGACGCGATTCTCTTCGTTGGTCTTGCCGGGACGGGGAAACACATCGTAGTAATCGCCGGCGACGGTGTTGGCNNCGCGCTTCATCACCACGCGGTCGCCGATCTCCAGCATCAGCAGCAGGAGCAACAATAAGCCGCCCCAGAAATGGAGATCGAGTTCGACGACGTGGGTTTCGTTTCCGGAGCCTTGATAGTTAAAACCCGTGCTGGGAAACACGAGCATGAGCAACGCAGCCAGCAGCAAGACGCGGCGTGCGGGTGAGAGTTTTTCAAGGACGGCCCAGAAGAATTCCTTGACCACGTGCAGACGGTGGCCGCGCTTGGTAAGACCCTCGGGAGTCTTGGCGGCCACATCGCGCGAATAGAGGCGGTAGCTGGTGCGGGCTTCGGTTTGGAACTGCGA